>VFKU01000363.1 GCA_009885415.1 Rhodothermota bacterium | reverse complement strand
GGGCTGGCTGCTCTGCCGCATGGCGTCGAGGCGTGCGGCGCGGGTGGCGTCGGCTTCGTTCTTGAGCGTGAGGTACTGCTCTTGAGTAAGCTCGCCGTTGGCCTTGGCGGTCTCGATCTCAGCCATTCGCTGCTGGTACCACTTCTTCGAGCCCGGGTCGGGCGGGGCGTTAGGGTTCGTCGCGCAGGCGGCAAGGAGCGAGACGCAAACGGCCAAGACGGCGAACCGCGCCAACCATGAAATGCTACGTCGCATGCCGTGGATCATAGCATGGTCCCAAGGGGGCGTCCAGCCATTTGTGCCATGCGATACAATATAGACAGCCCCAATGGAGCGTTCCGGCATGGCGGAGTTTTACGAGTCCTACAGGAAGCTCGGCGATCCCGACGATTGTTTTGATATCGAGTTCTGGTAGAAGCAGGGGCCAGAAGCGATCTTCGATGCAATCTACGACATGATCATGGATGTTCAGATGCTTAAGGAAGGCCATGCCGAAGAACCGCGACTTCAAAGAACTGTGGAGCATTTTCAGAAATTGCCAGATGTCGGACTGTACGAACACCCGTCGACAGTTTAGTAGACCACCGCGAGCCCAAGGAAGAACACAACTGCCATGGCGCTATCGTCATACGATGCTCTCGCGGCTGACAGAAAAGTCAAAGCGGTTCTGTATTACTTTGTCTTCATGGCGGTTGGCCTTGGGATCACCTTTGCAGTCGTGTGGTTTGTTGTGCTGCCGGCGTTGGACATTGATCCGAGTGAAAAGCAGCCATCACCGATGCCGCACAACGTTAAAGTTTCATTCCTACTTGCTTTTCTCATTTTGGTGACTTCGCTCCTTTCTGCATTTATTTTGTGGATTCAATTCTGTAAGCGGAGTTTCAAAAGAACCGACGTTGCTTGGTTCCTGAAAAGCTTGACTCCTGTCGACCAATGGATTTTCAACCTGATCTGGCGTGAGCCGACAATCATTGAGCCGGACGGGGATGAATCCGGTGGTTCAGACGAACCTTAAGATTAGCGGATAGCGGAAGCGCTCGCCGTCGTAGGCGCGGATCGCGCCGACGACCGTGCCGCCGAGTTGCGCGATGACGATCAGGCCGGGCACCCAGAAGAGCAGCTTGCCGATGACGATCACTTTAAGCACGAAAATAATGGCGACGGCAGCGAACCAGAGAATGGCCATCGAGACCTGGAAGTTGACGGCTTCGCGGCCTTGCACGTCGATGTACGGGTGTTCGTGGCGCTTGGCGTGCCAGACAATGAACGGGATGACGACGTTGGCGGCGGGGATGACGGGGAGAAACAGGCTCGCCAATCCGCCGAGGTGGCAGAACATGGCCCACTTGCGCGCTTCCGCGTCGGGGACGTCTCTATCCAGCTCGAAAGTCATTCAGTTCACCTGGGCCCGCTGGACCCATTATGCCGCATCCGGGCCGCCGGCAACAGGCCGACAGCCGTTTCGGTGGACTCCAGCCTTGATTAGACCGGCCCGCCGCCCGGGCGGTTTTCCCGCCCAATGAGATCTAGACGCGAAGAGCCGGTGGTCTATTCCCTCAGGAGCACGTCGGCACCGAGCCGGAGTGTGTGTAAGAGCTTACGGAACGGGGCGTTGCGCTGTGCCAGGCCCCGCAAGCGAATGATCGCTTTTCGTTGCAGGCGGTACCGGTCGAGCTTCTGTTTTTTGGGCGCGAAGGTCTTGCCGGCGGCCACCTGCATGGGCGTCCAGATCTCGGCGATAGGGTAGCCCAGCGTCTCAAGGTCGGTCGGGTCGAGCGCCTGGATGGTGGCCTCCATGAGCGTGCGTTTGACGGCGTCCATGCTGAGTTCCTCGACCCATTTGTTGAGCGAAGCGGTCGAAGGGCGGGTGTGTTGCTTCACGCCGATCGGATCGCCGAGACCTTTCGACGCTTCCGCCGCGCGGGGCTTCTCGCCATAGTTGACCGTGTCGCGCTCGAAAGGCACGCCGATGTACTTGTATATCTTTTCCATCCACGCTTCGGGGGCGGAGACGAGGTCTTCGTATTTGATGTGGAAAAAGGGGACGTCCTTCTGGCGGAGGAATTTCGCCATCGCGGGGACGTAACGCTGCAAGAGCGGGTTGAAGTTCATCGCGGTCTGGTAGTCGCCGTCGAAGAAGGAATTGGCGTAGGAGGAGAAAGTGGCGAGAGGATGGCGCGTGAGCACGACGAACT
>VFKU01000025.1 GCA_009885415.1 Rhodothermota bacterium | reverse complement strand
TGGTCTGGCGCGAACTCTATGCGCCGCGCTCGGGATTGATCAATGCCGTCTTCGCTCAGCTCGGCCTGCCCGCGCAGACCTGGCTGCTCGAACCGCGCGGCGTGTTGAATCTTTTGAGCGGCGGCGCGATCGCGCCCGACCTCGGCCCGAGTCTGGCCTTGGTCTCGATCATCGCGTTTGAAGTGTGGCGTTCGAGCGGCTTCATGATCGTCGTCGTGCTCGCGGGCCTCGCGGGCGTGCCGCGCGAGCTCGAGGAGTCCGCGCGGATGGACGGCGCCTCGGGCTGGCGCGTCGCGCGCGACGTCACGCTGCCGATGCTCACGCCGACACTGTTTTTCCTCAGCGTCATCGGGATGCTGCGCTCTTTGCAGGCCTTCAGCGACATCTTCGCCATGACCGGCGACGGCCACGGCCCGCTCGACACCACGCAAAACCTGCCGGTGTACATCTTCACGAATTTTTACGAGGCCGGCCGCCTGGAATACGGTGCGGCCGTCGCGGTGCTGCTCGCGGCCGGGATCATGGCGCTGACCGCGCTGCAATGGGGCGTCTTCGGCCGCCGGGTGCACTACGAATGATGCGCCGCAGCCTGCTGTATCTCGCGCTGGGCGCCGTCGCGGTGATCGCGGCGTACCCCTTCCTCTGGATGCTGGGCACCGCGCTCAAAACTCTCCCCGAATCGACACAGACGCCGCTGAATCTCTTTCCGAAATCGCCGCAATGGGAAAACTACCGCACCGCCTTCGAGGCCGCGCCCTTCGCGCGCTACTTCCTGAACACCTTCGTCGTCGCCCTGGCGACGACCGCGGCGATCGTGGTCAGCTCGTTGCTCGCGGGCTACGCTTTCGCGCGCATGCATTTCCCCGGCCGAGGCCTGCTCTTCGGCGTCGTGTTGGCCACAATGATGGTGCCCTTCGAAGCGACGCTGATTCCGAATTTCGTCACGGTGACGCGCTTCTTCGGTTGGTACGACACCTATGCCGCGCTGATCGTGCCCTGGTGCGCGAACGCCTTTTCGATTTTCATGGTGCGCCAGGCCTGCCTCGCGTTGCCGCGCGACTTCTTCGACGCGGCCTCCATGGACGGCTGCGGACACCTGCGCTTCGTCTTCGCCGTTGTCGCGCCCACCATCCGCCCGACGCTCACCGCCGTCGCGCTCTTCGCCTTTCTCGGCAGCTACAACTCGCTGCTCTGGCCGCTGGTCGTCACGGGCGACGATTCGATGCGCGTCGTGCAGGTCGGGCTGACCGTCTTCGCCATCGGCGAAGGCGTCCGCACCAATCTGCTCATGTGTGCCGCGGCCATTGTCATGCTGCCGACGCTGGTCCTATACTTTGCAGCACAACGCGTTTTCGTCGAAGGAGCCGTCCGTGCCGGAATCAAAGGCTAATGGCCTTTCACAGCACTCCCGAGGACAGCGGGGAGGGTCGCGCTCCCGCGCGACCGGAATTCACCGGACGCGCCGATTCGCAAGCCGAACGCGCCGCGCTTGTCTCGTCGCAAGTCTGGTCTTTCTTGCCGCCTGCGGCCCGCGCGCCGCGCAGACCGGCGGCAAGACCGAGAGCGCTTTCGCTCCGATCGCACCCGAGGCGGCCGATCTCTGGGACCGGCAGACCACCGAGAACGCGGACATCCTCGAGACGATCGTCAAGGACTTCAACGCGCTGCATCCCGGGTTGCCGGTGAAGATTGTGCAAAGCGGGAACTACGGCGACATCTATCGCAAGACGACCGCCGCGATCAAAGCGCGAACGCTGCCCGCGATGGCGGTGGCGTATGGCAACATGACCGTCGAATACGCCCAAGAGGGGGCGGTGGCCGATCTCGGCAGCTTTATCCGCGACCCCGAGCGCGGCCTGACGGACGCCGACCTCGCCGACTTTTTCCCGGCGGTGCTCGAACAAAACCGCTACCCGCAGTTCGGCGGCGCGACGCTTTCGTGGCCTTACACCAAAGCGGTCCTCGTGATGTATTTCAATACCCGCGTAACGACCGCGGCGGGCCTGAGCGCGCCGCCGGCGACCTGGGACGAATTCGTCGAACAATGCCGCGCGATCAAGGCGAAGACCGGCAAGCGGGCCATCTGTCTCGACGTGGACGCCTCGACTTTAGATGCGATGATTTTCAGTCGGGGCGGCGAAATCGTGAAAGACGGTCGGGTCTCATTCCTCTCGCCGCAGACCCTCGCGATGCTGGAAATGTTGCAAGTGCTGTTCAAAGAAGACCTCGCCTACCAGAACACGCCGAGGACCTTCGGCGATCAGACCGCCTTCGGCGCGAACGAAGTCGCCTTCGCTTTCCGTCCCAGTTCATCGCTGCCGTATTTCAAGCTCGTGATGGAGGGCAACGAAGGCTGGGGCGTCGCGCGCATTCCGCAGGCGGACCCCGCCAAGCCCGCGACGGTTTTGTATGGCGCGAACG
>VFKU01000276.1 GCA_009885415.1 Rhodothermota bacterium | reverse complement strand
GTGAACCGCTGGGGCCGATGACCGGGCCGTAGCCGCTGGCGAGGGGATTGAGCGAGCGCCAGCCGTCGTCGGCGGTCCAGGGGAGGTTGTCGGGCCCGATGAGCGAGTTTGGATTTTGTAATTGTGGGTTGAAGTATTTGTCGGGGCCTTGCGACGGCGGGCCATTCCATCCATTGTTCCAGAGAATGTTGCCGGCTGTGCCGCGGTTGACGGCGCTGCTGGAGGTGCCGTCGGCGAGGGCATACACGGTGCCGGCGTCGACGATGATGTTTCTCTGCGCGACGACGGAGCTCATGGAGTAGAGAGAAATGCAATTGCCAATGCTACGAAAGAGATTATTCTCGATGACCACCCCAGGGATGGGCGCCTTGCCGAAAAACGCGCCGTGAGAGGGCCATCCGAGGAGGTTGCCGTCGCTGATGAAGTCGGTGCCCCAGAAGACGTTGTTGCGCACGATGATGTTGGACATGGAACTGAGATTGCCTGTCTCGTTGGCGATGAAGAGCCCTTGGAGGAAATCGGTGAAGAGATTTTCCTCGATGATGATGTTGTGCAGTTGTTCGCCGTTGTTGTTCCAGAATTGAAAACCATCGTTGTGCTTGTAGTTCGGTCCGGGGGCGAGGTCCTGGGGGATGCGCAGCCCGTGGAAGTAGTTGTGGCGAATGATGTGGTTGGAGCCGAAGACATTGCCGTAGTCTTCGGCGTACTGCGTAAGACGCAGACCATCGACCTCGTTGCCCTCGAAGAGCCAGGAGTCGCCGCTGATCCATATGGTGTCGCCACCGCGGCGAAACACGTTTCCGCGGATGGTGACGCGCGCGCGGCTGCTGTTGTCAGGCGAAACTCCGAGAGCGAAGTCTTCGAAGGTGAATCCGGTGACGGTGCAGTCGCTGCACTGAATCCGGAGTGGTTGGCCGGTACCGACGGTCGAAGGCCGGACGATCACGAGACCGTTGGCCTGTAAGGTGATGCTGCGGTTGAGCACGATCCCGCCCGTGTAAAGGCCAGCGTTGACTCTGACGGTGTCGCCCGCTGTAGCCGCGGCGATGCCCGACGCGATGGTCTGGCCTGGATTGACCGTGATGGTGCTGGCGGAGGCGGCGACACAAATTAGTTCGCTAGTAAAGACGATCAGAAGTGTCGCGCGCGCGCGAATTAACCTCTGGAGAAGTCTGATACAGCGAACATCCTGTTGCCTCGAACGCGCGGTCTCGGATTCGAACATTCGGTCGATCTCCCGCAATCTTCGGCCGCAGCGGCGAAGTTGCACTTAGTGCACGGGACTTGGGCGCTCAGCCAAAGTCAGCGCCAGCGATCTTGCTCAGCCCAAGCGATCGCTGTATTTACGGTGGACGGGACTCGGGCGCTCAGCCGAAATTAGTGCCAGCGATTTCACTCAGCCCAAGTGATCGCTGCAGGTACTTCTTCTCCGGCCCGAGAACCAGGACGAAGTATGCACAAGATCGCCTTGATGCGCAAGGGCGTCGGACGGTACACGACTACGCAGAAGTGAAATAAAAAGAAAACAGTAATTCGGAAAATTTCGCATCGTATCGCAACAGAATACCCGCATCTCGTGGGCGAGAAGCGCTTGGCGAAATACTTCTTCGTCACGTTGGGAAGGAGGATACGGCCGTCGGTGTATTCTTTACAAAAAAAAGAAGGCGCGCCGAGTTGAGTGGCGACGACACGGAAGCGGGGGAGAGGGTTGTTCGTGAGAATTGTGTTGCGGGCTCGCGAGAATTGGATGAGCGCGTCGTCTCGTGCCTGAATACTTGTTGGACGGCGCGCGGCGGAACCCTAATCTTGTTCGAGGGGGCCGATCACCAGGCCTTTGGCGACAATCATCGGGCGCAATCGCTCTACGGAGAAGTAGACTTTTCCGCCGTACATCTCGTCTGTCGTTTTGCCGCCCCAGATGAGTTCTGCAGAGGGATCGGGATTCAAGGGATTTTTGGGGCTATTGTCCCATTCGGCGACGAATTCGATCTTGGTGCCCTTGGGCACGCGCACCGGCTTGGCAAGTGTATACACCCGTTGCCAATTGAAATCGTAACGCGGTACGTCGAGCATGGTCTCGATTCGTCCGTCGGGATAGTGGAAGATGATCTGTGAAGACTTTCCGCGCAGGTGCATGTGGATGTTGAAGGCGGTCACGGTGGAGTCGTGGCCGAATTCGCGCCACTCCCGCAATACATAGCTCGGCGCCCCGGGCGGCACGCGCAAATCCTTCATCTCGGAGACCCGGATGCCGCCGTTGGTCAACATTTTTCCGTTAACGTACCGCAGGCCCATCGATACCTTGATCTTCTTGGCTTCAGTGGTCGGGGCGATGTGAATTTGGATGACGATCCGGCTGCCGTTGGCGATGCGGAAGCCCTCGCCCTCGGGGCGTGACTCGACGTGTTGTCCGGGGAGCCAGGTGTAGAGGTGCGGCTGGACGAAAAGCGGCAATCCTCCATTCGAATTCCCGTCGAACTTGTCCAGGTGTTCATCTTGCGAATCAATGATCCGATCGCTCGGCACGAAGAGCGTCTTGTCCACCGCGCTGACGCCGGCGTGGTGCGCGAGGGTATAGTCGCTGGATCGGAATTCGATGGCCTGGATCCACGTGATCGCAGGGAAAATATAGTCACTGTAGAGGAGGAGTTCCTCGTCCTGGTTGTTGGTCTTCGAGGTGAATTCGGGAAACTCGAGAATGAGGTCGGGCTGGCCCATAACCCAGTCGCTTGTGGGCCAGGCGACGGGAGGCGGGGCGTCGGTGGGATTGCCCTCGGGCGCGCCCGCGTCTATCCAATTGACGACGGTGGCGATTTCCTGGTCAGTGAGGCGCAGGTCGCCCTGGAAATGGCCGAGGGGGGCGTTCACGGTGTAGGGGGGCATGGAACGATCGAGGACGGATTTTCGAATGGCCTTGGCCCAGGGGCGCACCTGTTGGTAATCGAGGAAGGACATCG
>VFKU01000656.1 GCA_009885415.1 Rhodothermota bacterium | reverse complement strand
GGCCGCCGGCCCGGCGGCGGGAACTTCGCAGGGGATGGCGGGTCTTTCCAGTCGGTGGCGGACGCGCTCCCTTTGCTATCATCGCGGCGGGATGGCAAAGGGGTTGGGCGCGAAATGTCTTTTGATTTGGAAATCGAGTTTGCGGTGGAGGCGGTACGTCGTGCGGCGCAGGTGACGCGGCGGGTGCAGGCGGAGACTTTGCCCGCAGACGGTGTGTTGAAGAAGGTGGATCAGTCGCCGGTAACGGTCGCGGATTTTGCCAGTCAGGCGGTGGTAGCTCGGGCGCTGGTGGATGCGTTCGGGGCCGATCCACTGGTGGGTGAGGAGGACGCGGCCGCCTTGCGGGCGGACGTCGTGACGCTGGCGGCGGTGACAAAATTCGTGCGCACGGCCGAGCCGGAAGCCACGCCGGAGTCGGTCTGCGAGTGGATCGATCATGGAAATGGCGCGCCGGGCGATCGTTTCTGGACGCTGGATCCGATCGACGGCACGAAGGGATATTTGCGGCGCGAGCAGTATGCCGTCGCGCTGGCGCTGATTGTCGGCGGGCGCGTGCAGGTCGCGGCGCTGGCGTGCCCTTCGCTGGGGCCCGGCGGCGCGCTCACGCCGGAGTCGGGGATCATCGCGGCCGCCGTGCGCGGGCGCGGCGCGTTTTGGCTGCCGATGGACAAGAAAGCAACGCCGCGTCCGTTGCGGGTGTCGAAGGTGGGCGCGATGCGCGATGCGCGCTTCCTGCGAAGCGTCGAGGCGGCGCACACAAACCTGGACGAGATGGGCCAGCTCGCGGCGGCGCTCGGCGTGACGGCGGCGCCGGTGGGCCTGGACAGTCAGGCGAAGTACGCGGTCTTGGCCGGCGGCCACGGCGACGTGCTGCTGCGGCTGCTCTCGCCGAAGAAACCGGACTACCGGGAAATGATTTGGGACCAGGCCGCGGGAAGTCTCGTGGTGGAGGAGGCGGGCGGCCGGGTGAGCGACTTGCACGGTCGCGCGCTGGATTTCTCGCAGGGCAAGACGCTCGCGGCGAACCGGGGCGTGTGCGTCACGAATGGGTTGCTGCACGACGAGCTTCTCGCGGGGATCGCCGCGCTCGAGGCGGACGCGAAAGGGAGATCGACATGAAAAACTTCGGCAGCCTGATTGCGGCGGGCTTGGGCGATCTCTCGCTCGCCCTGACGGTCGCGGGCCTTGCGATGGGTTACGGACGCGCCATGCCTGCTGCGATCGCGTTTTTGATTACGGCGATTGGAATGCTGCTCGGCGTGGTGGCGACGGTCGCCGGGCTGATCATCCTGGCGCGGAACGGCATGAGCCTGCGCGGCGGAATGGCGATGCTGGGGCTGGTGCCCGCGCTGTGCCTGATCTACGGGGTCGTGTCATCGCGCGGCGCGCCGATGATCAACGACATCACCACGGACCGCGTCTATCCGCCCACCTTCACGAAGGCGCAGACGCTGCCGGAGAACGCGGGGCGCGACATGAGTTATCCGGAAGCCTTCAAGGCGCAGGTCGAGAAGGGCTATCCGGATTTGCAGTCGCTCGGAATGAAGGCGGCGCGCGACGATGTATTTGTGAAGGCGCTGAACCTGGCGAAGTCGCAGCCGGGCTGGACCGTAACTTCAAGCACGGTGACGGACAAGGAGTCGCTGATCGAAGGCATTGCGGTCTCACGGATCTTCGGCTTCGCCGACGATTTCGTGGTCCGGATTACAGACTCTGGCGACGGGGTGGTGGTGGACATGCGGTCGAAATCGCGCGACGGCAAGGGGGATATGGGCGCAAACGCGGCGCGGATTCGGGATTTCCTGACGAAGATTCGGGCCTAATTTTGACGATTATTGCCTTGCCTTCGGCGAAAATGTATGCTCCCGCGCCGGAGTTGTACGTAATGAAACCGATGCCCATCGCGTTCCCGAATTCGCGATGACGAAGGAGCGCGACATGATTTCCAGCCCTTTCCGTTTTATCCCGATGTGTGCGCTCGTTGGCCTGATGGCCTTGAACGTCTCCGCGCAGGACCCGGCGAAGGACAAGCCGGCCGACGCTCCGAAGAAAGCCGACTCCGGCATGAACGAAAAACAGAAGACGAGCTATGCGGTCGGAGTACAGTTCGGCAAGGCGATCGCAGACGGCGCGGAGTTGATTGATACCGAAGCGCTGGCGGCGGGCCTCAAGGACGCGATGGAGAAGAAGGAACTCAATCTGGACGAGGCCGAGATCGGCACGCTGCTCCAGGCGCTGCAGAAACAGATCATGGATGCGCGCTTTGGCGCGGCGAAGGCTGAGGGCGAGAAGTTTCTTACCGAGAACGCGACGAAGGAAGGCGTGAAGACGCTGCCGAGCGGCCTGCAATACAAGGTCCTCACCGAAGGCACGGGACGCACGCCGAAAGAGTCCGACATGGTCCAGACCCATTACCGCGGGACACTGATCAACGGCACGGAGTTCGACAGCTCGTACAAGCGCAATCAGCCGGCGGAGTTTCCCGTGAACCGTGTGATCGCGGGATGGACCGAGGCCTTGCAACTGATGAAGGAAGGCTCGAAGTGGGAGCTGTACGTCCCTTACGCGATGGCCTACGGCGAGCAGGGCCGTCCGCCGCAAATTCCGCCTTTCTCCGTGCTGACCTTCGAGGTCGAGCTGATCAAGATCGTCGACGCGACGGGCGCGGAGACGTCGAAACCGGTCGTCATTACGCCGAAGGCCGCCCCGGCGACCCCGCCCCCGGCGAAGCAATAATTCCTCAGAGCCGCCCGAGAAACTTGTGGTTGGCCTTGGGAAAGGCCAGCAACGCGAATTCTTTGGGTGCGACCCAACGTAGCTCCGTGTGCGCGCGCGGCGCCGGTTTGCCCGATCGCTGCGTGCAGCGGTACACGTGGAGCGACACGCTGAAGTGCGAGTAGGCGTGATCGACGGTCACGACGTGATCGCCGATCGTTGCGGCGATGCCGAGCTCCTCGCGCAGTTCGCGGCGTAATGCTGCCGCGTGCGTCTCGCCGGGTTTCACCTTGCCGCCCGGGAATTCCCAGAGCCCGCCGAGCAGCCCGCCTTGGGGCCGCTTGCCGAGCAGGTAGCGGCCGTTCTTGAGGATCGCCGCGACGACAACCTCGTGGTGCTGCGTCGCGGCTTTCTTCTTGCGGACGGGGCGATTGGCGACAGTGCCTGCGACGT
>VFKU01000696.1 GCA_009885415.1 Rhodothermota bacterium | reverse complement strand
CGTGGCGTGGATGCAGCCGATTGGCGACGGCCCGGCGGACGATCCGGCGCTGAAAGATGTCGACATGGCGGCCTACCTCAAGAAGGCCGGCCTGCCGCGCCTGGGCGACGCCTCGCGCGAGCATCCGCTCGTCACCAAGACGCTGCTCTTCGTCGCCCAAGGCTCGATGGGACGCGGCGGACGTGGCGGCGGCGCGGGTGCCCCCGCCAAGCCGAACTTCCGCGCGCTCGACAAAGCAACCGGCGAAATTGTCGCCGAGATCGCGTTGCCGCAAGGCCCGACGGGTACGCCGATGACCTACCTGGCCAACGGCAAGCAGTACATCACGGTAGCGACGGGCGGCGTGGGCTCGCCCTCGAAGCTGTATACCCTCGCCCTGCCTTAAGCGGCAGGACGGTGCAGTAATTTTCCCGCGTTTGACGCGGTGACAGGAGATCGCAAGATGAAGACGTGGATGGTCCTCGCGGCCTTGTTCCTGGTCGCGCCGGGAGTCTTGGCGCAACTGCCGCCCGACTCGGTGCAGCTCGACAAAGTGAAGATTTCCGAGAAGGTAAAGTCGCAGGATCTCGATCCCGTGACGCTCAAGCCGGCCGACCCCAAGCTCGGCACCTTCGAGCACAAGGGCATGGTGTACGGGATGAGCGACGCCGCCTCCAGAACGGCGTTTATGAAATCGCCGGACGCCTTTGCCGAGCAGGCCGCGAAAGCGCGCTGGGAGCAGAACTTCATCAATTCGATGAGCGTGATCTGGTGCCCGGTGACCGACGAAATCAGCCCCGGCGGAAACACGAAGTGGGAGAAGATCGGGCTGACCTGGGAGTCCTGCTGCCAATTCTGCAATGACACCGTGCAGGACGACGACTTTGCGCGCGGCCTCGATCGCTTGAAGGTCCGCGCCGGAAAGTCCTGGGACCTGATCGGCGGCGCGAAGTACACCGAAGGCGCCAAGAGCCCCGTCGAAGGCGCGATCGATCTGAACGCACCTGCGGGCGAAGTCGCCGCTGCGCCCGCGGGTGAACACGATCACGGCGCAGCGCCCGCCGCCGCGACGGCAACCTGCGAACCGGCCTACCTCAAAGGCGCCGACCTCAAGCCGACCTATGCGGGCGGCGTGGCGATGATCGTCGAAAACCGCTGCCTCGACTGCCATCGCACGGGCGGACTCGCGCCGATGACACTCGGTACGCTCGGCGAGATTCGCAAGTGGCAGAAAAATCTCAAGACGCACATCACCAACGGCACCATGCCGCCGTGGCCCGCCGGGACCGCGGGCAGCTTTGCGAACGGCAAAAATCTGACGCAGAAGGAAAAAGAAACGCTGCTCGCGTGGATTGACGCCGGCTACGCGCCGGGCGAAGGTGCCTACGCACCTGCGAAGAAATTTGGCGAATGGACGATCGGCGAACCGTCGAAGACGGTCGCGCTCGAGAGCTATACCATTCCCTCGGACGACGCGGACCACCTGCGCAAGGCGGAAGTCGATCTCGGTGTGAGCGAAGACCAGTGGATCGTCGCGGCGGAAATCCAGGCGGACGCCTTCCTCGTTCTCGAAGTGAACGGCGGTCCCTTGGGCGCGTTCCATAAGGGCCAGACGGCGATCCAGCTTCCCGAGGGCTATGGCTTCCGGGTGAAGAAGGGCGAGAAAGTTCCGGTCAGCGTGTATTACACGAAGGAAAAGGGCTACGAGGAGACCGACGCGACGACGCGCATCGGCGTGCAATTTGCCAAGGACGCCGCCGCGATCAAGCACGAGGTGTTAACCGAACGCCTCGCCAACGACGATTTCACGATCAAGGCCGGCGCGGAAAAAGCGGAAGTCTCGGCGACCTATACCTTTGCCGCCGACGGCGAAATCCTCGCGCTCAATCCGGTCCTTCGCTTGCGCGGAAAATCGGTGAAAGCCACCGCCAAGACACCCGACGGCAAGACGACCGAGCTACTCAACATCGCGCACTGGGACAACAATTACCACTTCCAGTACCAGCTCTGCGCGCCCGTTGCCGCGCCGAAAGGCACCGTCGTGACGCTCACCGCGGTCTACGACAATTCCGCCATGAACGCCGCCAACCCGGACCCGAAGGCGGACGTGAAGGCTGGCCTGAACGGCGAACTCCTCGAAGGATGGATGCACTACGCACTGACCAGCGGCACGGCGACGAAAACCGCAATGGCCGATTGTTGCGAAGCCCCGGCGAAAGCAAAATCGATCGCGGGACAATAACTTTAGACTCAAGACAAGAATCGGGGCGGACTATAACGGTCCGCCCCGATTTATTTTTCCACGAGATGCGTGGCATGGGCGGCCCGCCCATGCGTCACTTTCTATCAATGGCCTATTTCGAAACCAACCGCCGCGCAACGCCCAAGGGCCACCAGACCCGCGTCGCGGTCCCGACGAGACGCTCACGGG
>VFKU01000140.1 GCA_009885415.1 Rhodothermota bacterium | reverse complement strand
GCAAATTCATGGTGAAGCACCGCGGGCGGTGGTACGCCACGGCGCTCCTTCCGGTGCTGCTGGTCGTCGAGGCGACCGACGTCGTCTTCGCCGTCGACTCCATCCCGGCGATCTTCGCCGTCACGCGCGACCCGTTCATCGTCTTCACCTCGAACGTCTTCGCCATCCTCGGGTTGCGGGCCCTCTACTTCGTGCTGAAGACGATGATGGACGCCTTCCGTTTCCTCAAGGTGGGGTCGGGTTCTTCGTGGTTTAGCGTGGCCGAGACGAGGCCTTCGCTCAAGGTCATGAGGCCTGCGGCGGCGCTGAGGAGCCCGCCGCAGGAGTAGGCCTGGCCGATCATGGATTTTGTGGCGGTGATCGGGATGCGATAGGCGTGATCGCCGAGTGCGTTTTTGTAGCCGCGGGTCTCGCAGCGGTCGTAGTTGACGCTGGATACGCCGTGGCAGTGCGCGCAGTCGATTTCTTCGGGGCGCAGGCCGGCGTCGCGCAGGGCGGCGGTGATCGCGCGGCCGACGGCCTGGCCTTCGCGCTCGAGCACGATGGGATTATTGCCTTCGGCCGAGGAGCCGTTACCGGCGATTTCGCCTAGGATGCGTGCGCCGCGCGCGCGTGCGGCGTCTGCGCGCTCGAGGACGAAAACGACCGCGGCCTCGGCGAGGACGAGACCGTCGCTTCGGCGATCGAAGGGTTTCATGGCTTTTGTAGGATCATCTTTTTCCTTGGAGAGGATGCCGAGTGCGCAGGTGCCCGCAAAGCCGAGTTCTTCGAGTGGGGCTTCGGTCGCGCCGATGATCGCGGCGTCCGCGAGTCCGGAGCGAATTTGGTCGCGGCCCCAGTGGAGGACATCGAGCCCGGTGGCGCAGCCGCTGGCGATGGTGATCGCGGGGCCTTGAAAGCCGAAGGTGGCTCCGACGTTGGCGGTCGAGGCATGGCCGGAATTCGCAGTCGAGGCGAGTTTGTCGATGTGCTCCCAGCCTTTGTCGCGGTAGACTTTCATCCAGTGCCGGTAGGTCTCGTCGGGATTTCCGACGCTGGTGCCGATGCCGACGGCGACGCGATCATTCGGATAGGGGGTGGGATCGAAGGCGGCGTCCTCGATGGCGAGTTTGGCGGCGGCCATGGACTGATGCACCGCGCGGTGCCAGCGTTTGAGATTGGCTTTGCTGACGAAGTCGGCCGCGTTGAAATCCCAGAGTTGCCCGGCGATGTGGCAGGGCATTTCGCTGGTGTCGAAGCGATTGATGAATCCGATGCCGGAGCGGCCTTCCGCGAGCGACTTCCAGAAAGCGGCGCGCCCGATGCCGTTGCACGCGAGCACGCCGATGCCTGTAATCACCACCGGCTGTGTCGAGAACGGCCTCATGCAGTCTCCCTAATTGGCCACCGCGTTGCCATCCGCGGTGAACGGACGGAACGCGCTGATTCGCGCCGGCCTCGCGGCGGCGGCATTGATACGCTCGATGGTCTCGGCCAGGCCGGTGGTGTCGCCGGCGAGCAGTTGCAATCCGGTCAACTCGGTGAATTCGGCTTCGCGCCCGCGGAAACCGGCGAGGCCGGCCAATTGCGCGGTGGCGGCGTCGATATCGAGCGGGATATTCAGCTCTCGGATTTTTTCCTTGAGCGCGGCGGCCTGGCGCAGCGCGCGCGAGCGCAGGTGACGGCGGAAAGGTCCGAACTCTTGCGCGAGCAGGCCCTTGGCCCCGCTGCCGAATTTCGGCGGCTCCGGTGTCACTACGACGGACGAGGGGTTCGCGCGGCGAATGAGGCGCAGTGTCTCGTCTTCGGTGTGGTAGTCGTCCTGCGTGCAGGGGTAGGTCACGTGCGCGGTGGTGAAGATGCCGGAAAATTTAGATGCGCGCATCAGGCGCTCGGCGTCGGTGATGGTGAATTCGCGGTGGTAGTAGGTGTCGAGCAGGCGCTGACTGCCGGACGAAAGATCGACATCTACGGCGGCGCATCCCGCGGCCGCCATCAAACCCATCCGGTTCTTCGCTGCGCGCGCTGGATCAAGCGCGCAACTGAAGTTCACGCTGAGCCCGGAAGCGAGCAGGCGCCGTTCGAGCGTGGCGTCGTCCGAATGTTCCATACCGCGGAAATGAATCGCGCGACTGTTCAACTGGTCAGCAATGGAACGTAAGGTAGACATCGTGGGTAAGGGTTCATTACTGCGGCGCATCGATAGTTCCGATTCGTCTCTGGACTCAAGTGCTAAAACGTCGAAGACGTTAATCTTACTGTATTCCGCCGGTAAAGTGTAAAGAAATTTCTCTGGGCCTGTGGTCGGCGGGAGCGAATGGCTGGCGAAGGGCTTTAGCCCGGTCAGGGTCAGCCGGGCACCATCGTGATACGCGAGATTCGGCACGAGAGACCAGTGTCTTGGCTCTGTGGAGAGGATTTCCGCGACGGGGAAAATATCTCCTAACGCTATGGCATCAAATAGTTTAACTGCTCTAGCCAAGAGGCCTTCTTCCTCGAAGATGCGGCCGAAGGCGAAGACCCGTGTCCGGGGCCGAACGGCCCGGACTCGGGCCGCGACGATCATGGTCGCGCTGAGATCTTTGCTTGAGGATACGCGAAAAATCACGCATTCCGGCTCGACCCGGGCGACCATGCGATCCCCTACTATTTCGTAGGCGGCGGCGTGTGCGCGTCGAATGCTCTGGGGAAGGGCAATTTCCAAGTCCGGGGCCATGTTTGAGGCCCCTTGACGCAGTATGCTGCTGGGCGCTAAAGAGGCCCAGGCCAAGGCTTTCTGACGAATGGCGGCAGGGTAGAGGAGGTCGAAGGTTTCTAGCGTTCCCAGATCGCTGACATTGACGAGCCGGCCGAACTCGAAGGCCGCCCGGGCGGTCTCGGAGACGCCGTAGTCGTGGCGTAAATCGTCAAGAGTAAACGGAGTACCCGGAACACGTGCGATGAGAACAGGACCCGCCATTACGCCACCCCCCGCGGCACCGATTAGACAGAGTATTCGATCGGATTCGTACAATATACGGTATCCGGGCCCCCACTAATCCCAGATATCGTGGCCTATGCTATCAGGATACCCATATGTATGCAAGTAAAATTTACATGCCACATCGGAGCGATGTTTGGGCTCTTTAGGCCTTGAGTTCTTGTTGAGTCGCGGAATACTTGTTTTTCGCGGCCTTGTGGGCGTGTCGCCCGGGCGCTAGTATAGGTACCGGCCGGGGCTTCCGAAG
>VFKU01000596.1 GCA_009885415.1 Rhodothermota bacterium | reverse complement strand
CACGACGGACGGCGTCGCCGGGAAAAACAACCCGCTGCTGCTCGCGAGCAATTTTTCTGGCCAATGGCCCGGCCTCGTCGGCTTGCTGAATACCGGCGCGTGCCTCGCCAGCATCGGCCGGCCCTTCTCACGCGCGTGGACGACCGCCGAAGACTGGACCACCGACGACTTTTTCATGGCGCATCTCGAGGAGTGGTGTCGAACGGGGCGCACTCGGTATCCCGCAAACGAGATCTCGACGCCGAAACGCGTCTCGGAAGGCGCGGCGAAAACTGCGCAGGGCGTCCTCGAAGGCATCCGCAAGCGCCGCGTCCTCGCGCTCATGCTCGGCGATACCTCGATGGGTATGATCAACGGCTACTTCGGCCCGCGCACGCTTTATCCGATCGGATTTGCCGAGCACAAGGTCGACCAGGCGTGGATCATCGATCGCGGCAAGCGCATCAGCCAAAAACGCATCGACGATGCCTATGACTTCGTGAAGAGCAAGGGCGTGAAATTTCATTACCGCGAAGCGGACGCGGAAGATTTCACCGAAGACGCGACGAAGGAGCAGTTGCGCGACTACCTCGCCGTGCTCGACATGATCGGCGAGTTCAAGGCCGACTGCCTGGGTTGGCAGTACCAACTCGGTCTCATCCCGCTGCGGCCGCCCTCCGATTTCGCCGAGGGTCTCTTCAATTCCGCCTGCCGCCCCGAGTCGAACGGCGAGGCGATCATCACGAGCACCGAGGCGGACCAGGGCAACCTCGTGCCGATGGAAATGATGAAGCGGCTATGCAAAGCCAAGGGGCTGCATCCCTCTGTCGCCTTCCACGATGTCCGCTGGGGCGGGGAGCACGAGGGGCGCTTCGTCTGGGTCCTGCTCAATTCGGGATCGGCCGGCGCCTATGCCTTCAATCACGACCCGGATACGCTCAAAGGCGTGCACAGTTATCGCCAGCCCGCGCAGTATTTCCCGATTCCCGGCGGTACCTTCGCCGGCGAGAGCCTCCCCGGCAAGATGACTTGGGCGCGCGCATTCCTCGACGGCAACCAGCTCTGCATGGACATCGGCCGAGGCGAAGTCGTCAAGCTGCCGCCGAAGAAACGCGACGCATGGTGGGAGGGCACCACGCGCCAGTGGCCCTTCATGGCGGCCGATCTCGGCGTTTCGCGCGATTCGGTGATGGCGCATTATATGAGCAATCACATCGCCGTCTCCTACGGCGATATCTTCGAAGAAATGGTCTCCCTCAGCCGCTCGCTCGGTTTCACCGTGCGCGTGTGGGGCCAGAATTAAAATGGCCGGGCGCATCTTCATCGGCGTCGACGTCGGCACCGGCAGCGCGCGCGCCGGCATCTTCGATGCCGCCGGAAAAATGCTCGCGCACGCCTCGCAAGCGATCCAACTCTGGTACCCGGAGCCAGAATTCGTCGAGCAATCGAGCGACGACATCTGGAAGGCGTGTTGCGCCGTCGTGCGCAAGGCCATGACCGACGCGGGCGCCAAGCCCGATCAGGTCGCGGGCGTGGGCTTCGACGCCACCTGTTCCCTCGTCCTGCTCGACGCGCAAGACAAACCAGTCACCGTGAGCCCCTCCGGAAACGACACACAAAACATCATCGTCTGGATGGACCACCGCGCCATCCCGCAGGCCGAGCGTATCAACGCGCAGGGGCACGAAGTGCTCAAGTACGTCGGCGGACGCATCTCGCCCGAGATGCAATCGCCGAAGCTGCTCTGGCTGAAAGAAAAGCTGCCGCAAAGCTGGAAACGCGCCGCGCATTTCTTGGATCTCCCCGACTTTCTTACCTACCGCGCGACCGGCGACCTCACGCGCTCGCTCTGCACCACCACCTGCAAATGGACCTACCTCGCGCACGAAGCCGATCGCGCGAAAGACGGCCGCGCGGGCTGGCAGGCATCCTTCTTCAAGCAGATCGGCCTCGAAGAGTTTCCCGCGGAAGACTACAAGCGCATCGGACAAAAAGTGCGCCCGATGGGCGAAGCGATCGGACCCGGGCTCACCGAAGCGGCGGCGAAGGAACTCGGACTCGCGCCCGGCACCCCCGTCGGCGTCGGCATCATCGACGCGCACGCGGGCGGACTCGGCGTCATCGGCGCGGAAGTCGGCGGCCGCGCGCCCACGCGCGAGACCATGCGCCAGCGCCTAGCGCTCATCGGCGGCACCTCCTCCTGCCACATGGCCGTCTCGCCCGAGGCCGTCTTCGTCCCCGGCGTTTGGGGCCCCTATTACTCCGCGATGGTCCCCGGACTCTGGCTCACCGAAGGCGGGCAATCCGCGACGGGCGCATTGATTGACCACGTAATTTTTTCGCACGCTGGCGCGGTCGATCTCCAAGCCGATGCGCGCAAGACCGGCAAAACCGTCTACGAACTCCTGAATGCCGACGTCGAACGACTCGCGCACGGACTCGAAGTCCCCGCGCGCCTCACCGCCGAATTGCACGTGCTGCCCTACTTCCACGGCAACCGCTCGCCTCGCGCCAACCCCACCCTGCGCGGCACGGTCTCCGGCCTGCGCCTCTCGGCCACCCGCGACGACCTCGCGCTGCTCTACCTCGCCACCATCCAGGCCATCGCCCACGGCACAAAACACATCATCGACGAAATGAACAAATCAGGCTTCGCCATCGACCTCATCCTCGCCTGCGGCGGCGGCACCAAAAACCCCCTCTTCCTCCGCGAACACGCCGACATCACCCACTGCCAAATCGCCCTCCCCGCCGAACCCGAAGCCGTCCTCCTCGGCTCCGCCATCCTGGGCGCAGTCGCCAGCGGCGCTTTCCCTAGCGTCTTAGCTGCC
The DNA here is from genome assembly GCA_009885415.1 of Rhodothermota bacterium. Classification (GTDB taxonomy): domain Bacteria; phylum Hydrogenedentota; class Hydrogenedentia; order Hydrogenedentales; genus VFKU01. The sequence continues at coordinate 722 of VFKU01000596.1, read as the reverse complement.
ATGGCGACGATGAACAAGGCGACGCAGATCATCGAGCCCTCGCGCGGCGCTGCGGCGGATTACCATGCGCGGAAACACAAAATCTTCCACCGGATGTACGAGGATCAGGTCGCGTATCGTGAGATGATCGACTAAATATCCTCGGTAAAGCCTGGGGATGCTTAGTCCGGCGGGCAGGGGGTTGCCCCTACTTATGAAATGGCTTCTAGCCGTCTGTTGGGTATTTCAGGCGCACCTCGTAGTTCTCTGGATATAGCGAGTTCTTGGGTAGTTTCGTGCCTGGAACCTCAAGTATCTTGCACTTCGAGTTTTTCACGTCCGTTACCAGAGAGAAGGTGTATCCCTCCAGTTCTCGGCTGCGCTGCAGTTCGGTCTTGGAAACAAAAAATCGAAGATCGTCGCCGCGGCGGCTCACCGCTTTGACTTCGATCGGTTTGAGCCCACCGTTGTCGGTGTATGACTTGACGTCATAACCGAGTGATGTATCGTTGCTGACATCCTTGACTTTTTCAGCTAGCTCCGTAAGGCCCTGCTTCAATAGCCGAGCCTTCTCCGCGTGGACCACTTTGAGCACGGCCTCGGCGCCCACGAGCCACTGCCTTCGTTTCTTTTTGTCCATTTCCTCCTGAGTAAAGCCAGACCCGCCTTTGGTCGGGGCGGGCGCTTCTCCGGCCTCAGGCTCCATTGAGACGACCTCGATCTGTCCTTCATCCTCCTCGGAT
>VFKU01000537.1 GCA_009885415.1 Rhodothermota bacterium | reverse complement strand
CTCGTCGCCAGTCGCACGGATTTGCCCCCGCTGAGAATGTTCGACCCCGCATGGATCGGCGTACCCGCCGCGATCATCGGCTGCACCTATCTCGTCTTCTTCGGCCCAAAACTCCTCCCCAAGCGCTCCTCCTCCATGGAGTCTCTCTCCAACCCGCGCGAGTACACCGTCGAAATGATGGTGCAACCCGGCAGCCCACTCGTCGGAAAAACAATCGAAGAGGCCGGTCTGCGGCGTCTCGAAGCGACTTACCTCGTCGAGATCGATCGCGGCGGCCAGAGCATCGTCGCCGTCGGACCGGAGGAGCGCCTCCAAGCCGACGACCGGCTTATCTTTGTCGGCATCGTCGACTCGGTGAAGGACCTGCAAAATCTTCGCGGACTCGTCCCCGCAACCAACCAAATTTTCAAACTCGATTCGCCGCGCTACCGGCGCCGCCTTTTCGAGGCCGTCGTCAGCGACTCCTGCCCCGTCGTCGGCCACACCATCCGCGAAGGCCAGTTTCGCACGCGCTACAACGCCGCCGTCCTCGCCGTCGCGCGCCAAGGCGAACGCATCGCGGCCAAGCTCGGAGACATCCGCCTGCGCGCGGGAGATACGCTGCTCCTGGAGGCCGACCCCAATTTCGGTGCGAACTACCGCTACTCCCGCGACTTCTTTCTCGTCTCCATGCTCGAAGACTCCGCCCCGCGCCAACACCACCGCGCGCCCTACGCCCTCGCGATTCTCTTCGGCATGATCATCACCGCCAGCTTCGGCCTGCTCGATATCCTGCAAGCCGCCGCGATGGCCGCGTGCCTCATGATCGGCTTCCGCTGCTGCACCGTCGCCCAGGCCCGCCAGAGCGTCAACGGCCCCGTGCTCGTCGTCATCGCCTGCGCGCTCGGCTTCGAGCGCGCGCTCGATCGCTCCGGCGCCGCCTCCATGACCGCAAACTGGATGATGAACATCGCCGGCGACAATCCCTGGATAGTCCTCGCCATGGTCTACATCATCACGATCGTCGTGACCGAGATCATCACGAACAACGCCGCCGTCGCCCTCATGTTTCCCATCGCCGTCGCCGCGGCCGAAAAGCTCGACGTCAACCTCATGCCCTTCATCATGGCCGTAATGATGGGCGGCTCCGCCGCCTTCGCCACCCCCATCGGCTACCAGACCAACCTCATGGTCTACGGCCCCGGCGGCTACAAATTCACCGACTTCACCCGCGTCGGCCTCCCGCTCAATATCCTCGTCGGCGTCATCGTTATCATCGTCGCCCCCCGCGTCTGGCCCTTTTAATACCACGGTAGGGTGGGCTTCAGCTCACCAATCCCTGCGCGTCAAGCAACTTCAAAGTTGGCGGGCTAAAGCCCACCCTACCCAGTTCTCGATGATCTTCAACATCCGTCTTTCTTTGCTACTTTCTTTCTCCGCAGAAAGAAAGTAGGGCCGCGCCGGGTTTACTCCCGACGCGGCCCACCGTATATCGAGTCGGCCTGTAAGCCGAGTTCTGTCTAGGGCTTTCGCCCCGAGACGGCCATTCGTCTGGGACGCGCGTCACCGCGCGCCTCAAGCTGCCAACCCGGACGCGGCGCGGACCACGCCATAGCGTCCCTATTTGGCATTGCTCCGGGTGGGGTTTAGCCGGACACGATGTCGCCACCGCGCCGGTGCGCTCTTACCGCACCATTTCACCCTTACCTGTGATCACGCTCTCGCGCGACCCATCGGCGGTGTCGTTTCTGTTCCACTTTCCGTCGGGTCGCCCCGCCTTCGCGTTACGAAGCACCCTGCCCTGTGGAGCTCGGACTTTCCTCGAAACCCTTGCGGGCCCCGCGGCCGCCCGGCCGACTCGAACCTAAGTATATCACCACGAAGGACACGAAGAGCACGAAGAATAGCTCGGAATCTATCTCTAAACTTCTTCGTGCTCTTCGTGCTCTTCGTGTCCTTCGTGGTGAAAGTCTCTTAGCTCTGCCCAAACTGCTCCGCCGCCGCGATCGCCTTCGCGCCATACACCGTCCCCGGCCCGCCGCTCATCATCACCGCGACCGCGACAGCCTCCGCGATCTGCTCTTTCGTCGCACCCGCCTTCAATGCCCCGCGCGTGTGCGACATAACGCAGCCCTCACACATCCGCCCGATCCCGATCCCCAACGCGATCAATTCCTTGGTCTTCTTGTCCAGCGCGCCGTCCACCATCACCGCCTTGTGCAACCCGCCATACGCCTTCATCACCTCGCCCAGCAAGCCGTTCATGTGCTTGGCTTCCTCAACCACCACGCCCCAATCTGCTTTATAGTCGTTCGGCATAATCCAATTCTCCCGGTTGTGCTGCGGCCAAGAATCGTATCACGCGGAGGCAAAGAGACGCGGAGAACTCATTCATGAGTTCCCCTCCGCGTACTCAATTCTCCGCGTGAAACAATCTCTTCCATTTCCATCCGTCCCCCCAAAAAACCGGCCCCGGCGCGCCTTCGGAGCGCCGGGGCCTTGTCTCAATTTCTATATGAACCCCCGCAGGCCTTAATCTCTGTCGTGCCCGCGGTGGTCATTCCCGTGATGATTGTCCCGATCGCGTCTGTGATGATTGTCCCGATCACGCCTAGGGTGATCGTCGTGGCCACGTCCGCGGTGATTGTCGTAGCCGCGACCATAGCGATCGTGATCGCCGTACCCATGACCGCGGTCATACCCGCGGTGATAATCGTCACACGTCCGAACGCGCACATACTCCGTGTAGTACGCACGATGCCCGTAATCGTTCACGTAGTACCGCGACACCGGCCGCGTATCATACCGGCACGAGTGCCGAGGAGCTTCATAGACCACCACCGGGGCCGGCGCGTAGTACACCGGCGCGGGACGATACGCAACCACCGGAGGCGGGCAATACACCGGCACCGGCGCCGGGCGATACACATCGACATACCCGCCAGCGCCATGCCGGTCCGAAACGCCGTACCCGACCGACACACTCGGCGTATGCACCGAGACGCTAAACGAATCCGCCGCGGCATCCTTCGCGCCGAAGCCCAGACCCAGCGCCATCGCCGCACCGGTCAACACAACCTTCATCGCCTTGCCGTTCATTGTCTTTCTCCCCATTCGCCGGTGCTTCACCGGCCAGTTCCTGCTCTTCTTGGGGATATAGACGAAGGACCCGCTCGCCCTATTCAAGCCTCAAAAACAGGCCATTTTAAGCATATTCCCGCTCCCCGCTACTTCGAAATCCCCGGCATCTTATACGCGCCCGAAAACCTGTATATGTTCTCCAGCGCCTTGTTCATCATCCGCTCGCCCGCGCCGATCTCCACCCAACTCACCGTCGCGTCCCCTCCGTAGCCGCCCTCCGCCGCCGCT
>VFKU01000486.1 GCA_009885415.1 Rhodothermota bacterium | reverse complement strand
TCATCGGATTGAACTTGATGCCCTCCATGTTCGTCAACTTGGTCAGCGTGCCGAAGGGAAAAATGACCGCATACGTCGGGAAGGCCTTGAAGCCCGCGCCCGCCGCTTCATACACGTACTGCAATTCGCGCGGGTCGCTCGGGCCGTGGTGCGCCATGCCGATGCCCAGCGCGTACAGGCTCAGATCGCGCTCGTTGTAATGCAACGACGCCGCGTCGAACTTCGCACCGATCAGTTTCTCCGGCTGGATGTTCTCATTGCCGACGACCGCCGTCTGCTTGAGGGTCGCGAGGTTCTCGACCGCCGGCATCATCGCTTCCTGCGAGGTCCCGGGATGCGTCGCGTCGGCAAAGTCGCAAATTTCGCCCCACTTCTTCTGCACATCGTCCACGGTAAACCCGCGGCCGAGGTGAAATTTCGTGCCTTTCGTCCGCTCCCAGCGCAACTTGCCGATGTAGCCCGCGCCGACCTCGAAGAGGCCGCCGTTTTCGGTGCAGTCCTCGTGACACAGCCATGCGGCCAGTGGACTCACAAACTCCGGCTTCAACTGCTCGACCAATTCCTTCGGTAGCACCGACTCGGTCATGCGCGATCCGGCGATCGGCGCGATGGAATTCACAAACACGTTCTTCGTCTGCTCCTCGTGCGCGAGGGTCTTCGCAAACCCAAGCAGGCCGAGCTTGGCCATGCTGTAGTTCGCCTGGCCGAAGTTGCCGTAGATACCCGAGGCCGAGGTCGTCATGATCACGCGGCCGTACTGCGCCTCGCGCAAGATCGGCCAGGCCGCCTTCGTCACCTTGTACGAGCCCAACACATGTACGCGGTAAACGAGATCCCAGTCCTGATCGGTCATTTTGTGGAACGACACATCGCGCAGGATGCCGGCGTTGTTGATCACGATGTCGATTCGTTTGTACTTGTCCAGCGCCGTCTGCACGATCGCTTCGCCGTTCTCGACGGAATCGAAATTCGCCACGGCCTCGCCGCCGGCCGCCTTGATCTCGTCCACGACCTTCTGCGCGGCCGACGTGTTTGCGCCCTCGCCGCTGACGCTCCCGCCCAAGTCGTTCACGATCACCGCCGCGCCCCGGCCCGCCAGCAGCAGCGCATGCGCCCGCCCCAGCCCGCCGCCCGCCCCGGTCACGATCGCCACGCGCCCATCGAATCGAAGTTGGTTCGCCATCGTCGTTGCTCCTCTAGCTCGGCCTGCCTCTAGAACCCCATCGCCCGGCCGATGATTTCTTTCATGATTTCCGTCGAGCCGCCGTAAATCGTCTGCGCGCGGCTGTCGATGAAGGCCTTCGCAATCGGGTACTCCATCATGTAGCCGTAGCCGCCGTGCAGTTGCAGGCACTGGTCGATGAGTTTCTTCTGCAACTCCGTTGTCCACCATTTCGCCATCGCCGCGCGCTCGACCGTGAGTTGGCCCGCGTTCAGCGACATGATGCAATCGTTCAGGAAAATCCGCGCGATGGTCGTCTCGGTCTTCATCTCGGCGAGTTTGAAGCGCGAATTCTGGAAGGTTCCGATTGGTTTGCCGAAGGCGTGGCGCTCTTTGCAGTAGTCAATTGTCCCGGCCAGTGCCTGCTCGCACGCCGCCACCGCCGCCACCGCAATGCTCAGGCGCTCCTGCGGCAACTGCTGCATCAGATGGATGAAACCCATCCCCTCCTGGCTGCCCAAGACCGCGTCCTGCGGCACCTTCACGTCCTGAAAGAACAGCTCCGCCGTGTCCTGCGCGTGCATCCCGATCTTGTCGAGCTTCTTGCCCTTGGAGAAACCCTCCCACGCGCGCTCGACGAGCAGCAAGCTGATGCCGGTGTGGCTCTTCACGTCCGAAGTGCGCGCCACAACGATGCACAGGTCGCTCAGGATACCGTTCGTGATGAACGTCTTCTGGCCGTTCAGAATGTAATAGTCGCCCATCGGCTTCGCGTTCGTCTTGATCCCCTGCAAGTCGCTGCCCGTCCCCGGCTCCGACATCGCGATCGACCCGATGATTTCGCCTGTGACCATCTTCGGCAGATATTTTCGCTTCTGCTCTTCGGTGCCGTAGTGAATGATGTAGTCACAAATGATGTCGTTCTGCAGCGTAAATCCGACGCCTGACGCCATCGCGCGCGTGATTTCCTCACCGACAATCGCGTTGTAGCGGAAATCGCGCAGGCCCATCCCGCCGAATTCCTCCGGCACCTGCTGACACAGGAAGCCCTGCGCGCCCGCCTTGCGCCAGACCTCGCGCGAGACCTGGCCGTCCTTCTCCCACTGCGCGTGGTACGGCGCGACTTCGGCCTCCAGGAACTTGCGCAGCGAGTCGCGGAACATCCGGTGCTCTTCTTCGTAGATGTCTTGACGGGGCTCAGCGACCATCGCGCACACGGGGAAATCCTCCAGGGCCATCGGCCTTTATAACGGTGGACATAAAGTTATGATGCCGGTTATAATTCGGCGCAGTCAAGTCATCATAACCCATTTGGCGACCCATGGCCACTCGCGCGCCCAAAAAGAAAAGCCTCATCGAAGAACTGCGCCGCAAGCAGATCGTCGACACCGCGATCCGCACCATTGCCACGCGGGGCTTCGCCAATACCACGCTCAACAATATCGCCGAGGCGGCGGGCGTCAGCACCGGGGTCATCACCTACCACTTCCGCAACAAGAACGACCTCATCGAGCAGAGCATCAAGAAACTCTTCGAAGCGCCGAACGAATACGTCATCGGCCGGGTCGAGCGGCAGTCCGCGCAGAGCGATCGGCTGCGCACCTACATCGAAGCCACGATTCGGTTCAACATGGAGAACCGCGACCACTGCGTCGCGCTGATCTACTCCTTCAGCTCCATCACCAGCCAGGCCCACCGGCAACAGGTGATTGCCAAGCACCACACGAAAATCCGCCGCTTCCTCGAAAAAATCCTGCGTGACGGCCAGGCCGCCGGCGAATTCGGAAAGTTCGACGCCGCCGTCCTCGCGCAAATCGTTTTCGGCGCGATCGAGGGCCTCCTCACCCAATGGGTCCTCGATCCCGCCACGACCGACCTCGCCCGCGCCTCGAAACAACTCATAGACATGGTGGAAAGACATATCTCGCCCAGTTAGGACCCCACACTACGTTGTTCTTGCGCCCGGACTGCCGCGGCGCTATTCTCATTCGATCGGAGCTGCGACGGGTCTGGAGCTTTTCCATGAGCGTGCTGGCCACCTTGAGTGAAGTCATCGATCAGGCCGTGGACGATGGTTACGCTTCCACGTTTCTGGCCGAGCGAGGGGGCCTGCGGTGCGTAGAAACGGGTGAACGCTTCCGTCCGGAGCAGACGCACATCGTACGCCATGAACGGTTCGAGGGGCATTCGAGTCAAGACGATCAAGAGGTTTTGTACTACATCGAAACCTCGACCGGACCACGCGGCACGCTGGCCGACGCATACGGTACTTACGCGAGCGAAGCGGTGGCGGAATTTCTCGGCTCAATGCGGGTCGAACAAAAGTATCTTACTAATTGAATAGGGAGTAGAATCATGTTGCGTTCATCGTTTTTCGTTGGACCCTTGCTCGTGGTGCTGGTGTCGGCGTTCGCCTCGGCCGACCTCGCCGAGACCTACGCGAAACAGGTCACCATCCAGCGCGACGAATGGGGTGTGCCCCACATCAAAGGCCCGACGGATGCGAGCGCCGTCTTCGGCGTCGCCTATGCCACCTGCGAAGATCACTTCTGGCAAGTCGAGGAGACGATGTTGCAAGTGCTCGGGCGCTACGCCGAAGTCGCCGGCGAGCCCGGCCTCGACAACGACCTCAAGGTCGCGCTCTTTCAGATCGTGTCGAAATCGAAAGCGGACTACGCCACGCTCGATCCGAAGTTTCAAGCCTTCTGCGAAGCCTACGCGGCGGGTTACAACTACTATCTGAAAACCCACCCCGAAGTGAAGCCGCGTGGTTTCACCCACTACGAGCCCTACCATATGCTCTGCTACGAGCGCGGCCTGATGATGATGCGGCTGCTCGGCCATGCGCACGCGCCGCAAGCCAAGCTCGCGCCGCTCGCCGAAGAAATGCGCGCCCACGAAGGCTCAAACGCCTGGGCGATCAGCGGCTCGAAAACGCACGACGGCAACGCGATGCTCTTCATCAATCCGCACCAGCCGTGGTTCGGCACGGGCTGCTGGACTGAGGTCCACGTCACCAGCGACGAGGGCTGGAACATGTCCGGCGCGACCTTCCCCGGCGGGCCCTTCCCGACGATGGGCTTCAACGGCCACGTCGGCTGGGCCTACACGGTGAACGAACCCGACGTGGGCGATGTCTACCGCCTTACCTTCGACAAGCCGGACGACAAGCTCGCGTACAAGTACGGCGACGAATACAAACACGCCGAGGAATGGAAGGACACGATCAAGGTCAAGACGGACAAAGGCCTCGAATCGCGCGAATACACCTTCCGCAAATCGCACTACGGACCCATCATGGCCAAGGAAGACGACACGCATTATCTCGCGGTGAAGATTGCCAAGCTCTTCGAGGGCAGCCGCATGAGGCAGTCCTACGGCCAGACCAAGGCCAAGAATTTCGAAGAATGGCACGCCGCGGCGAGCGCGATCGACCTGCAAATGTTCAACACCGTCTACGCCGACCGCGATGGAAACATCTATTTTCTCTACAACGGCGCGGTCGCACGCAAAGACCCCTCCTTCGATTGGGAGAAGCCGGTCGACGGCGCGAATCTCAAGACCGAATGGCAAGGCATGCACCCGATCGACGAATTGCCGCAGTCCTTCAATCCGATTTCGGGCTACGTCGAAAGTTGCAATTCGACGCCCTTCACCGCGACGGATGATGGCGCGCACTCGGCGAAAGATTTTCCATCCTACATGGTCGAGGACGCGAACGACGACATGCGCCGCGCGAAGATGTCGCGCTACCTCCTGCGCAACGCGCACGACATCGGCTTCGACGATTGGCAGAAGCTGGCCTACGACACGACGCTCTACTGGCCCATGACGGAGCTGCCGCGCTACGCGAAGTGGTTCGAGGAATTGAAGAAATCGAACCCCGACCTCGCCGGGCGCGTCGCGCCGTACATCGAGCACCTGCTCGATTGGGACTACAAGAGCACGGCCACCTCGACCCAGACCACGCTCTGTGTCGAGTGGTACGAGCAATTGTACGGCCGCGGGTATCCGGTCGAGGATCTAAAGAAGGAATACCTCAACGACATCCCCGCGCGCTTCCAGGCGCTCATCAACGCCGCCGAAAATCTCACGAAACTTTTCGGCAAGTGGCAAGTCCCCTATGGCGACATCCACCGGCTCCAACGCCACGCCTATCAGCCCGCGCCGGCGACGGTTCCCTTCTCGGACACGCTCCCGAGCATTCCCCAGGTCGGCGTGCGCGGACCGCTCGGCGTCGCCTTCACCGTCTACGACACGCCCAGCACGCCGAAGCGCAAGAACCGCTACGCCGTCGTCGGCGCGTCGTACATGGCCGTCGTCGAGTTCGGCGATCGCATGAAGGCGAAGTCCTATCTCCATTTCGGTCAAAGCGGAAACCCGGACTCGCCGCATTTCTTCGATCAGGCCGCGCTCCTCTCGAAGCAGGAATTCAAGGACGCATGGTTCTACGCCGACGACGTCGACAAGCACACCGTTGAGAAATACCATCCGGGAGAGAAATAGGAACAGCGATGCCGATCAGCCCTGAGGAAGAAAGCTGGTTCGCCGTACAGCGTGCGCTGGTCGAGGAATACCTCAAGCGGCAGCGCCTCGAACATCGCGGCGTCGCGCGCTTCCCGAGCTTCCACGTGTACCCGCACCTCGCGCTGTGGGCCGTACAATCGAAGGTGAAACCGGGCACGGCC
>VFKU01000769.1 GCA_009885415.1 Rhodothermota bacterium | reverse complement strand
TTGCGATTGCGGCAGCGAAGGGACGGGGCGAGGCGCTGGACCATATTCTGCTGAGCGGCCCGCCGGGCTTGGGCAAAACGACGCTGGCGCGGATTATCGCGAACGAGATGGGGGTTGATTTCAAGGCGACCTCGGGGCCGGTGATCGAGCGGCAGGCGGATTTGTCGGCGATACTTACGAGTCTGGAATCGCACGACGTGCTGTTCATCGACGAGATCCACCGGTTGAACCATGCGGTCGAGGAGACGCTGTACTCGGCAATGGAGGACTGCGAGATCGACATCCTGCTCGGCAAGGGGCCGACCGCGCGCTCGATGAAGATTGGCTTGAAGCCCTTTACGCTCGTGGGCGCGACGACGCGATCGGGTCTGCTCACTCCCCCACTCCGCGCGCGCTTTGGCGATTCGTGCCGGTTGGAATTTTATTCGCCGGAGGAATTGGAGACGATCATATACCGCTCGTCGCGGATTCTTACGGTGCCGATCGAGCCGGAGGGCGCGCTGGAGATCGCGGGGCGATCGCGCGGGACGGCGCGCGTGGCGAACCGGCTCTTGCGTCGCGTGCGCGATTTTGCGCAGGTGAAGGGCAACGGGACAATCACGCACGAAACGGCGCAGGCCGGGCTCGACATGCTGGGCATCGACGAACTCGGGTTGGACGGCATGGACAAGGCGATTGTGAACGCGGTGATCCAGAAATTCAACGGCGGGCCGGTGGGCTTGTCGTCGCTGGCGGTGGCGGTGGGCGAGGAGCGGCAGACGCTCGAGGAAGTGCACGAGCCGTATCTGATCCAGATCGGATTCTTGAAACGTACGCAGCAGGGCCGCGTGGCAACGCCGCTGGCGTATAAGCATCTGAAACTTGCAGCGCCGAAGAGCGGACAACAGGCGCGGCTGTTTTAAGGCAAACCTGTGTGCATGGGCGGGCCGCCCATGCTACGACTGCCGGTGCTCCTCTATGTAATCGTCGACTTTCTTCCACTGTTCAAAGAGCCACTGTTTGCGGGCTTCGGGGTCGGCGGGGATGTCTTCCTCGTGAGCGCCCCAGAACTT
>VFKU01000218.1 GCA_009885415.1 Rhodothermota bacterium | reverse complement strand
GCCCGAGGTCTTTCGCGACGTCCAGCGTCGTCCCGCTGCCGCACATCGGATCGACGATAAGGTCGGTCGTCCGCGTGTAACGTTGCAAGAGGTTCCAGATGACGTAGCTCGGCGTTGCGCCCTGATATGCCTGGTCGCCCTGCATCGCGGGGCCGTAATGCTGCGAGGGATACTCCCACAGCGTGGTCGTCTGCAATTCCAGCGGCGGTTTCGTGTACACGGTCGTCCCTCGTTCCAGTCCGCTATCGTAATCGTTATCGTCATCGTTATCGTAATCGCCCGCTTCCGCCGCGCTATGCTAGAGTACCGCGCGTTTTTCAACCCACCGGGAAGCGTTTGACGACATGAGCTGGCTACTCTTCGCAATCCTCGTCTACGTCGCGCTGCAACTGCTCATCGGCGCTCTCGTTTCGCGCGGCATCCAGAGCGAAAGCGACTATCTCGTCGGCGGGCGCAAGCTCGGCATGGGCATTTCGACCATGACCATCTTCGCGACCTGGTTCGGCGCGGAGACCTGCATCGGCGCCGCGGGCGCGATTTACGAGGACGGCCTCAGCGGCGCGCGTGCCGACCCCTTCGGCTATGCGCTCTGCCTCATCACGATGGGCGTCTTTTTCGCCGCCCTCTTCTGGCGACGCGGCCTCATGACCACCGCCGACCTCTTCCGCACCCGCTTCGGCGGGTCAGCCGAGAAAATCGCCGTGCTGCTCATGGTACCCACCTCGCTATTCTGGGCTGCCGCGCAAATCCGCGCCTTCGGACAAATCCTCGCCGCCTCGTCCAGCCTCGAGATCAACGTCGCGATCACCATCGCCGCGGGCGTCGTCATTCTCTATACGATGATGGGCGGGCTGCTCGCCGACGCGATGACGGACCTGCTGCAAGGCGCCGTGCTCATCGCCGGACTCATCATCACCGCGATCGCCGTCTTCATCAACGACGAGGCTCGAGAGGCGCTCTCCTCCGCCTTCACACCGGAACGCCTCTCGCTCGTCGCGCCCGGCGAATCGTTCTTTTCCACCGCGGAATCCTGGGCGGTCCCCATCTTCGGTTCGCTCTTCGCGCAGGAACTCGTCTCGCGCACGCTCGCCGCGAAATCGCCGCAGATCGCGCGCCGCGCCTGTCTCGCGGGCGGCCTACTCTACCTCACCATCGGTCTCATCCCGGTCGCGCTCGGCCTCGCCGGCCCGGCGCTCCTCCCCGGCCTCGAGCAAAGCGAACAACTCATGCCGCGCATCGCGCAGGCCTATCTGCCGGGTTTCATGTACGTCATCTTCGCCGGCGCACTAATCTCCGCCTTCCTCTCCACCGTCGACAGCAATCTGCTCGCCTGCGCCGGCCTCACCTCGCACAACTTCATCGCACCGCTCCTGCGCAGTCATACGGACGGGTTTCTCCTGCGCCTCGCCCGCGCACTCGTCGTCGTATTCGGCGTGCTCGCCTATCTCATGGCCCAATACGCCGAAGGCGTCTACGCGCTCGTCGAGGAAGCCTCCGCCTTCGGTTCCTCCGGCCTCTTCGTCGTCATCGTCCTCGGCCTCGTTACCCGCCGCGGCGGACCAATCACCGCCTGCGCCACCCTCCTCACCGGCGTCGCTTCATACGTCGTCGCCGCCCACGTCCTGCCGCGCTTCGGCACCGAAGTCTCCTTCCCCTTCCTACTCTCGCTCGCCGCCTCGGCACTCTGCTATCTCGCCCTCATGCCCTTCGAAAATGGACCGGCGCCGGCTGAACCCGTCCCGAGTCCAGCCGGCGCCGCAATCCGCTAACCCCGCTATACCTTCACGCCGGCGGATGATGCGCGGAATGGTCCTCCGCGCCCCCGGCCTTCGGTGCCTCCGCAGGCGGCGCCGCGTGGTCGCCCCCTTCGCCACCCTTGCCATGCTCGCCGCCACCGGCCCCATGCCCCTTCATCATCGGGCACATCATCATTTCTTCTTTCGCCTTCGGCGCCGCGCCGCCCATCATGTGCTCGGACATGTGCTCCATCATCTTCGACATCATGCCCGCGTGCATATCGTGCATCTTGTCCATGTGCGCCATCTGCTCATTCATCACGGCGGCCATCGCATCCACTTTCGCCGGGCCCGTCGCAGCGTTCATCTCCTTCATCATGCCCTGCATTTTTTCGTGGGCCTGATGCATGCCCATTTTCATCTTGCTCATTTCCTTCTGCATCATGGCGCACTTCCCGCCCATGCCCATCGCACCAGGGTCGCCTGGAGAGGATGCTGCCTTGTCTGACTTGCGCCCGTCGTCTCCCGGCTGCTGCGCCGAGATCGCGACCGCTCCCAATGCGAGACACAACAGAGCAAAAGCGACGACTGATAACTTCGCATGCATGGCCTGACTCCTCTGCGCAATCGCGCGATTGACTAGAAACCACCCTTTGAGCGCTGCCCGGCCCTAGATACCAACAAACCAGCAACCCGCAATTAGTCTCATGAAATGGTTTTCGGAGAATACCTACTCCCTATGAATCTTTAGCCATCCTTCAGTAAAAATCCGGTAAATCTCCCGAACTCTAAGCCGCCACGGAACGCCGGACGCAGGCTTCACAACCCGGCAGAGGTGCGTCGCCTAGCCGCCCTCTCGCACAAGTCGCATACCTCACGATAAGCAGGTCCCTACAAATCAATCCTTGATTCGCGCGCCTTGAATTCCCGTGCGAAATGCTCCAGCATAAGGCGTTCCAATCCAACGGCTCGATCGCAAACTCGCAGACTCTCGGGAGCACAAACGATGCACGCATTCGGAAATCGCCTATTTTCGTTATTTGTCGTGGCGACGCTGACGCTGAGCCTGTCCAATAACGCGTTCGCGGCTAAGAAAGACAAGAAAGAAGCCGACGCGCCCTCGTCCACCGGCCTGAGCATTACTGCGCTGGACAGATATGTCGCCGCGCCGGACCCGAACTTCAAGTGGGAACTCGCCAAGACCATCCCCGGCGAGGGCTACACCGCCTACGTGCTCAAGATGGTCTCACAAAAGTGGCTCACGGAGAAGGAAGTCGACCAGCCCATCTGGTGGCACTGGCTCACCGTCGTCCGCCCCACCGTCGTCGACACCGACAAGGGCCTGCTCT
>VFKU01000381.1 GCA_009885415.1 Rhodothermota bacterium | reverse complement strand
GACGACGGCGCCACCGGCCTTGATCAGTGGGGCTGCGCAGTTAGGTCCGATGAGCCGCGAGATGAAGGCCGAAGAAATGGACGCCTTCGAGAAGAAGTTCGGCTACAAGCCGACCGGAATCGCGACCGCGCTGGATATGTTGGGCGTGTTCGTACACAAGGACAATCCGATCAAGAAGTTGTCGTTGCAGCAGGTGGACGCGATTTTCTCGAAGAACCGGCTGGGCGGCGCAAAGGACGACGTGACGACCTGGGGCCAGCTTGGGCTCAAGGGCGAATGGGCGGACAAGCCGATCAGCTTGTACGGCCGCAATTCGGCGTCGGGCACTTACGGCTACTTTAAGGAAAATGCGCTGTTCAAGGGCGACTACAAGGACAGCGTGAAAGAGCAGCCGGGATCGTCGGCGGTGGTGCAGGGCGTGGCGAGCGACAAGTACGCGATCGGCTATAGCGGCATCGGTTACAAGACGGCCGACGTGCGCGCGGTGCCGCTTTCGGCCAAAGATGGCGAGACGGCAATCGATGCGAATGAAGACAATGCGTACAGCGGTGAGTATCCGCTGGCCCGCTTCCTTTATGTCTATGTGAACCTCAAGCCGGGCGAGGCGGTGGACCCGCTTCGGCGCGAGTTCATCAAGTATGTGTTGAGCAAGCAGGGCCAGGCGGACGTGGAGAAGGATGGGTTCTATCCTCTTTTGCCGCAGATGGCTGCGGATTCACTGACGAGCGTCGAAGGATCGGCCGCGACGAAATAACGCGGCAGAAACGCGCTCGAAACGCGGTTTCAAGAAGAGCAAAAGGTGGTACGGGCGGCGGTCTTCGAGACCGCCGCCTGTGCGTGTTAAGTGGTGCCGGGCCGCGGGCGGCCTGGCGGTGTCGGCGGGCGGCTGCATTGATGAGCGAGGAAAGCGGCGAAGGCGCGCCACCCACTTCCTACACAGGGAAGCCCCGCAAGCGCGTCACGAGCCGCAGCGTGCATGCGGCCGACCGCATGGCGGGCTTGCTGATTACGCTGGGCGGTATCACGACGATCCTGGCCGTGTCGCTCGTGTGCGTCTTTCTCGTGTGGGTCGTTGTGCCGCTTTTCCTCGCGCCGGCGGTGGAGCCGAGCGGCGACTTCGCAGCGAGCGGCGCCAGCGCGAATGACCCGCTGGCCCAGGTGCAGTTGAACGAATACGTCACGATGGCATGGACGCTCGATCCGAAGGGCGTGATTCACCTGATACGTCTCGACACGGGAGAGGCGCTCGACGCGGTCCGGCCCCTGGGCGATCGCGAACCGACGGCGGTCTCTGCGGTGTATTCAGACGGTCTGTTGGCCTTCGGTTTCGCCGACGGGACGATCCAGATTGGGCGCGTCGGGTTTGCGACGCGCTTTCTGGATCCGGCTGAAATTCCCGAGGCCGCGCGCACCATTGAAATCGGCGGCGGTGTGCCGATGGAGGGCGGCATCCTCGAGCGGACCCCGGAAGGCCAGTTCCGGCTCCAGAAACTCGAGGCGAAACTAGAAGAGCCGATCGAGCTCGAGGCCGGCGCGGCCGTTCGCCTATTGGATGTTTCGGCCAAGTCCAGCGGCCGGGTCGTGGCCGCGTTGACTTCCTCGAACACGCTGCACGTCGATGAGATTTCGACGAAGCGCAATCTTCTGACGAAGAAGACGACGGTGACCACGCGCGGCGGCGAGCTCAAGCTCGGGTTGGCCGCGGAGGAACCCAAGCCGGCGTGGCTCAAGCTCGTGGGGCTGGGCAACAGCGTGCTGCTTTGTTGGCGCGACGGCAAGCTTTTGCGCTACGACACCAGCGAAATTTCGGAGCCCAAATTCGCCGAGTCGATTCTAATCACGGCGGAGCCGGGCACGGAAGTGACGGCGCTCTCGTTTCTGATCGGCAAAAACTCGCTTGTAGCCGGCGACAGCCTCGGCCGGGTGCGGGTGTGGTTCTGCGCCCGCGCGGAGGGCGCGAAGACCCCCGACGGGCGGGTGCTCAGTATGGCGCACGAGTTGACACCGGCGCCGGAGAACGTCGCGGTCAGCGCGATTACGCCCTCGGCGCGATCGAGGATGATCGCGGTGGGCTATGCCGACGGCCGCGTGCGGCTCAATCACGTGACGAGCGAGCGGCTGCTGGTCGAGGCGCTCCCGCCGGTGGACGGTGAGCGCGTGACATCGCTTGCGCTCGGCCCGAAGGACGACGCCCTGATCGCCTTGTCCGCCGCGCACACGCGGCTATGGCGCGTGGATGCGCCGCACCCGGAAATTACGGCCGGCGCGATCTTGCGCCCCGTGTGGTACGAGGGCTCGCCCGGACCGGCGCAGGTTTGGCAGTCCTCGAGCGGTACGGATGATTTCGAACCCAAGTACGGCCTCTACCCGCTCATTTTCGGCACGCTGAAGGCGACATTCTATTCGATGCTGTTCGGCATGCCGGTGGCGCTTCTGGCGGCGATCTACACGAGCGAGATGCTCCCGCGCAGTGCACGATCGCGGGTCAAGCCGATCATCGAAATGATGGCGAGTCTTCCGAGCGTGGTGCTGGGATTCCTCGCGGCGCTGGTCGTCGCGCCGCTGATCGAGCGCGTGTTGCCCGCGGCGCTGCTGGGCTTCGTGACACTTCCCTTTTGTATTCTCCTTGGCGCGCATCTGTGGCAATTGCTCCCGCGCCGTTTCGCCACGCGCAATGAGCGTTTCCGGATAATCTTCGTCGGCGTGGCGCTCGCGATGGGCGTGTGGCTGGCGCTGTTTTTGGGCCCGATTCTCGAGCGGACGTTGTTCTCCGGCGACTTCAAGGCCTGGCTCGCGGGCCAGGTGGGCGGCGGCACGGGCGGGTGGATATTCTTGCTCTTTCCGCTGACCTGCGTGGCGACAGCGCTTGGCGCGGGCCGCGTGGTCACGCCGTGGATGCTGCGTTCGACCGGGGGCTGGACGGAGTTTCAAATCGCGTTTGTGCGCCTCCTCAACTTTCTTGCGATGAGCGCGCTGGCCGTGCTGATCTCGCTGGGCGTTTCGTATCTGCTGGCGCACGGGCCCTTTGGTCTTTGGAACTTCGACCCGCGCGGAAGTTTTATTGGCACCTACGTCCAGCGCAATTCTTTTATCGTCGGCTTCGTCATGGGTTTCGCGATCATCCCGATCATCTACACGATCTCCGAAGACGCGCTTTCGGCCGTGCCCGATCACTTGCGCACCGCGTCGCTCGGTTCGGGCGCCACGCAATGGCAGACCGCCGTGCGCATCATCGTGCCCACGGCCGCGAGCGGCCTGTTTTCCGCGGTCATGATCGGGTTCGGGCGCGCCGTGGGCGAGACGATGATCGTGTTGATGGCGGCGGGCAACACGCCGGTGATGGAGTGGAACATTTTCAACGGCTTCCGCACGCTGTCGGCCAACATTGCGGTTGAACTTCCCGAGGCGGTGAAGGACTCGACGCATTACCGGATGCTCTTCCTCGCCGCGCTTTCCCTTTTTGTGATCACTTTTGTGTTGAATACCTTGGCGGAAACGGTGCGCCAACGCTTCCGCAAGCGGGCCTTCCAGATATGAGCACGCTGCTGGGTCCTCCACAAGCGTCTGCGCCGGTGGAGCCGGCCTTGCCCAGTGCGGGGCACGGCGGGCCGCGGCGGCGGCGCGGCGGCGCGGCCTCGAGCCTGCTCGCGCGCGGCGAGCCGATGGTGTGGTTTACCGGCGCGGGCCTGGCGCTCTGTCTCGTCATGATTATCGGTCTGCTGGCCTTCGTGTTTTACCAAGGCACAGCGACGTTCTGGCCGGGGCCGCTGACGCAGGTCAAGACGATAGACGGCCGCACG
>VFKU01000942.1 GCA_009885415.1 Rhodothermota bacterium | reverse complement strand
ATCGCGCGCGGGCCAAACATTTTTCTGGGCTATTGGAACCGGCCCGAGGCGACCGCCGAGGCCTTCAAGGGCGGCTGGTTCCACACCGGCGACCTGGGCCGCTTCGACGAGGACGGCTACCTCTACATCGTCGACCGCAAAAAAGACATGGTCGTCGTCAGCGGATACAACGTGTATCCCATCGAGCTCGAAAACGTGATCATGCGCCATCCGAAGATCGTCGATTGCGCGGTGATCGGCGTCCCGAACGAATACCAGGGCGAGTCGGTGAAGGCCTGCGTCGTGCTCAAGCCAGGCCAGACGATGACCATCGAAGAATTACAAAGCTACTGCCGCGAACACCTCGCCGCCTTCAAAGTGCCCAAGTTCATCAGTGTCCGCGCCAGCCTGCCGAAAAACCCCACGGGCAAACTTCTCAAGCGCGTCCTGCGCGAGGAAGAAGGCGGAGTCACGAAAGCGCGGACTTAAGCTCGCGAAACCGATGCTGCCGGTGCGCGAGATTCTTCGCTACCGCTCAGAATGACAAGAGGGCGACCGCCGCAGAATCCCTACCGGCAGCTCGAAACGAGACGCGCTCAGCTGGCGGCTTTTTGTTGCTGCGCCTGCTGCCCGCCAACGACACTGAGGTTCGCGCCTTCGCGCTTGGGCGGCTGGACTTGGCCGGGGGCCTTCATCGTGCACTGGCCCTCGAAGATGACGCCTTCGGCGATGCTGATGCGCGGCGCGGTGATGTTGCCGACCACCTTGGCTTGATTCGTGATCTCGATGCGTTCGTGGGCGAAGGTGTTGCCTTCGACGGTGCCGCTGATGATTATCTGCGCCGCGATGAGATCGGCCTTGAGGTGGCCGGACTCGTGCACGACGATCGAGTCTTCACACTCGACGCGGCCTTCGACTTCGCCTTCGATGCGGATGGTCCCTTTGGAGTGGACCTCCCCTTTGACCTTGGTGCCCGGCCCGATGATGGTCGCTACATTGTGTTCGTCGAGCGGTTTGCGTTTGTTGTCCAACATGTGTCATCGCCCCATGTAAGTTCGGGGGTCGATCGCCTTGCCGTTCACATGCACTTCATAGTGAATGTGCGGCCCGGTGCTGCGGCCGGTCGACCCCACTTTCCCCACCACGTCTCCCCGAAGGACCACATCACCCGTTTTGAGGGTGCGCTTGCTGAGATGACCATACCACGTTTCGCAGCCGTAGCCGTGATCAATTTTTATCAGGTTGCCAAGATATTCGTGGTAGCCTGAAAAACTGACTACGCCGGCGGCGGTCGAGAACACGGGCGAGCCGTACTCGGCCGTGATGTCCACCCCCGAATGTTCGCGCCACTTTCGGTTGATGGGGTCGCGCCGCATGCCGAAGCGGGAGTTGATCTTGCGTTTGGCGTCTTTGGTCGGCCAGGACTCGGGCGTGTGGCCGAGCTTGTGCCGCTTGATTTGGGCGTCCTCGAGGAGGTCGGCCAAGCTGGCCATGCGCAGCCGCATCTCCTCGAGCATGATGTCCGCCGAGGGGCGCGAAAGGCCCTGGATCAGCTCGGGCGGGGTGATTCCGGAGTCGTCGAAAAGCCGACCAGCGCCCGGCTCGGGCGGTCCGCCTTTACCGGTAGCCTCGGGGGCGGAAATCGGTGATTTCGAGGATTCGGGCCGGTTGGGTAGGGCGTTGACGTTTCGGACCTCTCGCTCGAGGTCGTAGAGCTTGTTGAGTTCCTGGGCCATCGCCCTGTCCCGGGCCTCGTACTCGGAGCGAATCTGGGCTTCGCGTTCGGCCAAGCGCTCGTCGACGGTGGCCGGCAGGTTGGTGGATTCGATGCTGCGCTCAAGTTCCTTGTACTGCTCGGCGAGGAATTGCGCCTCGCTGCGGTGTTTTCTTCCCTGGAAAAAGAAAATCGCGCTGAAGCTCGCCAGCAGCGCAATCGCGCCAACTCCGGCCCACAAATGCCAGTCGTTCAGATTGAACGATCGGCGCGAGCCGCGGTCGTGCGGAATCAGGATTACCGTCCATTGCCGCATGCGTTTGGGGTACCTCCCCTTCGGAATGCCCAGACAAAATCTGGCCCGGCAGTACCTCGGAACACCATCGCCCCGCATGGCTGATGGCTCAGCGCGCCGTGCCCTTCCGCGTCGATAGCTCTTTTGAGACCGCGCGGAGTTACTGCTCTTGCCGTGCGTGTTACACTAGCAACCCGGCAAGCCCGAAGCAACTATATCAGCGTCGGTGGCTGAGGTCAAAGGAAAAAACAGAGTATAGTGATAAAATCTGCAATGTTTATTGAAATTAGTATTTAGAGGGATTGCGGCAATGACTATTCGATCTATGGATTCGGTGTTTTCGGGTTCCGGTCCGAATGAATCGCAGGCTAAACGCATCAAAATTCTCTTTCTTTGCACGGGGAATTCCTGCCGCAGCCAGATGGCGGAGGGCTGGGCTCGTCGATTGTTGGCCGATCGGGTGGAGGCGTACTCCGCGGGGATCCGCGCGCATGGGCTAAATCGAGTGGCGGTGACGGTCATGCTCGAGGCCGGGGTCGATATCTCGGGGCAGCAGTCGAAGGCCTTGAGCCGGGTGCTGCATGTCGAGTTCGACTATGTGGTGACAGTCTGCGACAGCGCGAGTGAGTCCTGTCCAGTCTTTCCGGGGAAGGCGAAGGTGATCCATCGGGGCTTTGACGACCCGCCGCGGTTGGCGGCGAGCGCGACGAGTGACGATGAGGCGATGGGCCATTATGCGCGGGTGCGGGACGAGATCCGGGACTTCGTCCAGTCTTTGCCGCAGGTCTTGGGCGGGTTCTAGAGAGTTCTAGAAAATACCGTGGCCTTTGGGTCGAAATTTCTGCGACCCCTCCGGGGTCGATCTTGCATGCGATCGCTACCCGGGGGTGTCGCTTCGCTCAACCCCCGGCTACCCTCTGGAAACCCTCCGGGTTTCAGCCCGGAAACGGCGTTACCTAAGTTGCTCTTGACCGGCGGACGGGGCAGGATTGCGGGCACCCGGGGCGGGATTGCCGGTGCCCGGGCTATCGCCTGCTGCGGTCGGTTTTTTCGAGGCGGCCGCGGGTGGCCTGGCGGATTGCGAAGCGGACGAGGCCGGGGGCGTGACGGTAAACGAAGACGCCGGCGCGGCCGTGTCCGGTGATGGTGGCTTCCATCTTTCGGCGATAGAGGGCGGAGACGATCTCCCGCGCGGCGCGATCGGCGGGGACGATGAAGCGGGCGGGGGCGACTTCGGACCACTCGTCGCGCAGGGAGTTTTGGTTGTCGACTCGGCGAAAATTGCTTTCGACAAGTCCGGGATTGACGCACGTGACCGAGACGCCCTGGTCGGCGAGCTCGTAGGCGATGGCCTCGGAGAATCCGCAGAGGGCGAACTTGCTGGCGCAGTAGGCGGACATGTTGGGGCGGGCGATGCGTCCGAGGACGCTGGAGACGATCCCGAGCCGGCCTTTGGAGGCGATGAGGTGCGGCAGGGTGGCGTAGACGGTGTCGATGACGCCGAAGACATTGGTGTCGAATTGGCGGCGGTAGTCGTCTGTGTTGAGGTTGGCAAGCGGACCGTTGACGCCGTAGCCGGCGTTGGCGAGGACGAGGTCGAGTCCTCCGAAGTGCTCGACCGCGCGGGCGACGGCGGCGTCGAGGCTCGCGCGGTCGGTGACATCGCAGGGGACGGCGAGCGCCTGCGCGCCTTCGGCTTCGACGGCCTTGACGGCCTCGGCAAGTCGATCGGCATGGCGCGCGGTGAGTACGACCCGCGCGCCTTCGCGGGCGAAAGCGACGCCGCAGGCCGCGCCGATGCCGGAAGAGCCGCCGGTGATGAAGATGACCTTGCTTTTAAAGCGTTGATTCATGGCGCGTAGCTCGAGCGCGCGAGCGTGCCCCAGTGGCCGTCTTTCTTGGTGACTATATATAGTGAGTCGTAGGTCTCGAGCTTCTCACCTTTGGCGTTGTAGCGCGAAAACGTCACGCAGACGTGAATTTTTCCCGGGCCCTTCTGCACGACTTCGCGCTTGTCCCAGGCGCTGTGGTCCCAGTCGAACTTCTTGGCGAAGGCCGCGAAGTCGAAATCGGCGCAGTAGTCTTCGGGCGTCTGCCAAACTTTCACCTCACCGCCGGCGAGGCGCACGTGGGGATAATTCAGCGTCGCAGCCCAGGCTTTTTCATCGCGGGAGTTGAAGGCGGCCATGTAGTCGTCGAGGGATTTCATCGCGGCGGTTACGTCGTCCTCGGCCGCGAGGACGCTGTGAAGGTCTAGAACTGAGCTTAGGGCGATAAAGCCCAGTAAAATTGAGGTCTTTCGCATGGTGATCATTCTCCTGACAAGGTTTTCATTGGACTGGCCAGACCAGTCTGACATGGTTGGTGGCTTGATTTTAAAAGGACCAGCCGGAGCGCTGTTCGCGCTCCGGCCGGAGTACTACGTCACGGGTCGGGTACGTTCCCCGTTTTGGGCTATTTCGCGGGCACCGGGT
>VFKU01000658.1 GCA_009885415.1 Rhodothermota bacterium | reverse complement strand
GAGCCGATGGCGGCCGCGATCGGCGCCGGGCTCCCGGTGCATGAGCCGCAAGGGTGCATGATCGTCGACATCGGCGGCGGCACGACCGAGGTCGCGGTGATTTCGCTGGGCGGTATCGTGTTCTCGAAGTCGGTCAAGGTTGCCGGCGACGAGATGGACCAGGCGATCATCCAGCACTTGAAGCGCACCTACAATATGATGGTCGGCGAGCGGACGGCCGAAGAGATCAAAATCCAGATTGGTTCGGTGTTCCCGCTCAAGGAAGAGATGGAATTGCAGGTCAAGGGCCGCGATCAGGTCATGGGCTTGCCGAAGATTTTGACGATCACCTCCGAGGAAATCCGAGAAGCGCTGCGCGAGCCGGCTACGGCGATTGTGGACGCGGTGCGCGTGACGCTCGAGCGGACACCGCCGGAGCTTTCGGCCGATATCGTCGATCGCGGTGTGGTGCTCGCAGGCGGCGGTGCGTTGCTGCGCGGCCTGGATCAGCTCATTTCGAAGGAAACAGGGCTGCACGTCACCATCGCGGAGGATCCCCTCACGGCGGTGGTGTTGGGCACGGGCAAGTACCTCGAATTTAGCAAGGACTTCAAGGGGGCCGATTACTAGGCCGTGGCTGTCACCCGTCGCATAAGTGGCCACCGTCCGAAAGTCATTCTGATTGCGCTGGTGCTGCTGTCGGCGGTGTCGTTGGCTTCGGGCACGCGTGGCCGGGCCGTCTCCGACGGCGTTCGCACGATCGTCGGGGTTGTTTCACTGCCGTTTCTCGCCGCCTTCGATCGGGTCGAAGGCGCCTATCGCTACACGACGGGCCTGCTGACGAATTACAGCGACGTGCGCGGGGAGAACCTCGCGATGTCGGTCCATGTGGCACAGCTGGAACAGCGCGTGGCGAGCGCGGGCGAACTCGATTCCGAGAATCGGCGACTGCGCAAGATGCTCGCGTTCCAGCGGCAACACCCCGAGTTTACGATTGTCCCCGCCGAGGTGATTCAGCACGCGCGCGGTGTGCTCACGGTGGATCGCGGGACCTTTCACGGCATCAAAGAGTCCATGTGTGTGATCAGCCCGGACGGCGTGATCGGGATGGTCTCGCAGGTCGGTCCGCTCACCTCGAGCGTGGCGACCTTGCAGAGCCCCGAATGCCGGGTGGACGCGATGATCAAGTGGAACCGCGTGCGCGGGCGGGTCTTCGGCAGCGGCAGCGACCTCAGCGCGCTCTGCACGATCCACTATATCGATCTTGCCGATCAGATCCGGGAGGGCGACGAGGTGGTTGCCAGCCCCGACAGCGTTTTCCCGCCGGGGTATCTCGTGGGCCGCGTCGTTGGGCAGCCCAAGCGTGGGCAGATGAGCCAGTCGGCCTCCGTGATGCCAGCGGCCGATCCCTTTCGGATAGACGAAGTCTTCATTTTGATAAGCGCGAACGTGGACCTGCGCCAGTACTCGGCGACGGACGCAAAAGCGGAAGCCGCGGTGCTCGTGGACGCGAGGACCGCGCAGGAACGGTTTGCGCCGTGAGCGCGGACCGGGGGGCGAGAGGACCGTGGTGAGGACGAACCTGATTTGGGCGGTGACCGTCATGCTGACGGCGCTGCTCGAGGCGCAATGGCCCTACCTGCTGCGCGTGCAGGGGGTCGTGCCGCAGCTCGTCCTGATCCTGGTTGTGTATTTCGCCATTGTGGACGGCGAAGAGCGGGCGATGTTCACCGGCCTGCTCGGAGGTATTTTTCAGGAGGTCGCCACCGACGAGACGCTGGGCCACCGGGTGATCTGTCTCGTCGTGCTGGGGTATGTGGCGGGGAGCCTTTCGCGCCGGTTAATTACGGAGAATCCCGCGGTGAAGGCCAGCGCGGTCTTCGTGGCCAGCGTCGCCCACGGCATTCTCTATCTGTGTATCGATTATATCCAGCGGCCGGGCTTCAGTAACGTCTCCGGCCAGCTCGCGGCCTTGTTTCCGCAGGCCTTTTACACGGCGCTGGTGACGCCGCTGCTTTTCCTTCTGCTCGCCGTCAGCCCGATGCCGCAGCACCGCAGGGCGGCGTGATCATGGCCCCCGATTCCCGCGAGCCGAAGCCGTCGATTTCGGAGGCGCGGGTGCGGCTGCTGGGCATGGCGATCGCGCTCTCGTTTTGTTTGCTCGCCGGGCGCCTCTGGATCTTGCAGGTCATCCGCGGCCCGGAGTTTCTGGGGAAATCGGAATCCAACCGGCTGCGTATCGAGCGGCTCGAGTCGCCTCGTGGGGCGATCTACGCGCGGCGCGGGCCGGTGCAGGACGTCGTGCTGGCGGACAACCGCGCGGCGCGCGATCTGATGGTGGTGCCGGCGGACATCACGATTTCCGACGCGGCGCTGTGCCGTCGCCTGGGCGAGCTTACCGGGATCGATCCGAAAAAAATTGAGGCGCAAATCACCAAGGCGCGCAAGGCGCGCGAGCCTTTCAAGCAGATTCTTGTGCGCGGCGACATCCCGGCCGCCGTGTCGGCGCGGGTGGATGAATACGCCTACGCACTACCGGGGGTGTTTACTGCAGTGCGGCCGTTGCGTCGCTATGTCTACGGCAAGACCGCGGGGCAAGTGCTTGGGTATCTCGGCGAGATCAATCCCGAGGAGCTCGAGACGCGACAGGATCGCTATAACATGGGCGATCTCATCGGCCGCGGGGGCCTCGAAGGCCGTCACGAAGACCGGCTGCATGGCGAGGATGGCCGCATGATGGTGACGAAGTTCGCCGCGGGTACGCCGCAATTGCGCACGGATCCCTACGGCAATCCGTACATCGAAAATCTGGTGGACAGCCTGGGGCACAGCTTGAGCGTGGAAGAGGAAGTGCAAAAGGCGCGCCCGGGCGGAGACATCTACCTCACGCTCGATATCGGGCTCCAGGCGACGGCCGAGCGCTTGCTCGAAGGCGAGCACGGGGCGATCGCGGTGTTGAATGCCGAGACGGGCGAGATTCTCGCGCTCGCGAGTGCGCCGGGCTACGATCCGGCCGTGTTCGTGAGCGACACGGGCAGCCGCGAGCGCGTCAGTATTTTGCAGGGCAAGCCGAACCGCATGTTGCACCGCGCCTACCAGGAAGTGTACGCGCCGGGCTCGGTCTTCAAGGTGATGCTAGCGTCGGCGGCGCTCGAAGAGGGCGTCATCACTCGCGATACGAAATTTTACTGCCCCGGTCTGTTTCGCCTGGACGCGAACGGCCGCGCGTGGCATTGCTGGCGGCGGCAGGGGCACGGCCAGGTCAACGTCGTGGACGCGCTGGCGTTTTCGTGCGACGTTTTTTTCTACAACGTGGGTCTTGAGCTCGGCGTCGACAAGATCGGCAAGTGGGCCAAGAAGTTCGGCCTGGGCGTGCAGACCGGCATCGATTTGCCGGGAGAAGCCGCAGGGTCAATCCCGTCGCGCGAATCGAAGGAGGCGAGCAACAAGCCCGGGCACGAAGAGGAGCCGTGGGTCTACCGCTGGTATCCGGGCGACACGGTAAATCTCTCGATCGGGCAGGGCGAGGCGACGGTGACACCGTTGCAGAACGCGGTGATGATGGCGGCGATTGCGAATGGCGGACACCTGATCGTCCCGCACCTCGATCGCGAGTCCGCTCCGGCGCGCTCGGAGAAATTCTTGAGCGATCGCACGCTGACTATCGTGCGCGAGGGGATGCGCAAGTGCGTGGAGAAGGGCCCGCCGGCGCCGACGGGCACGGGGCGCGAGGCGTATATCGAAGGTTTCGAAATCCTTGGCAAGACCGGCAGCGCGCAGATGGTGAGCCTCTCGCAATACGAACACTACAAGGACGAGGCGGACATTCCCAAGGAGCTGCGCGACCATGCGTGGTTTGTGGCGGGCGTGCTCGACCACGAGCCGAAACTCGCGGTCTGCATTCTCGTCGAACACGGCCACCACGGCAGTTCCGAGGCCGCGCCGCGTATGCGCGACATCGTGAACGGATTTTACGAGTCGTGGGGCAAGACGCCCGTACTCGCGGCGGCAGCGGACGGCGAGGCGGGCGCACGATGAGGATGCCGGGCGCGAAGAAGAATGAGATCGGCATCCGGATTTTCAGCCTGTGGAATCTCCGGCATCTCGATCCGCTCCTCGCGCTCCTCGTCATTTCGCTTGCGGTGTACGGGCTCTTCGTGCTCTACAGCGCCGGGCGCAGTGAGTTCTCCCCGACGCCGTATTACGTCAAGCAGTCCATCTTTTTCTTGATGGGTTGCGGCATCGCCCTCTTCATCTCCTGCGTGGACTACCGCTCTCTGATTTCGCTGGCGCCGGCGGCATACGGGATATTTCTTTGCTTGCTCGCCGCGGTCCTGGTCGTGGGCGACGAGATCAAGGGCAGCCGGCGTTGGCTGGATCTTGGTCCGATCGGGTTTCAGCCTTCTGAATCGACCAAACTGGTGATGGTATTCACGCTCGCGTGGTATCTGACGCTGCTCGGCCGCCGGATCGAGAAGCTGCCTTATTTTCTACTGACCTTCGCTCTGATTGGCGTGCCCGGGGTGATGATCTTCAAACAGCCCGACCTTGGCACGTCGGCGGTCTTGGGCCCGATCGCGGTGGCGATGCTCTTCGTGGCGGGTTGCCGCGTGTGGCACTTGGCGGGCATGGTGATGCTCGGCTTGGGGGTGTTGCCGATCGCCTGGTCGCACATGAAGGATTATCAAAAACAGCGGGTGATGACGCTCTTCGATCCGAGCGCGGATCCGCAGGGTTCGGGCTATCATACGATCCAGAGTATGATTACGGTCGGCAGCGGCGGGCTCAACGGCAAGGGCTACTTGCACGGCACGCAGACTTATCTCAGCTACTTGCCCGAACACCATACCGACTTCATTTTCTCGCAGTTGGCGGAGGAGTTTGGGTTTGTCGGCGGCTGCGCCGCGCTGGCCTTGTTCCTATGCTTGTTTTGGCGCGCGCTGTATATCGCGCGCACGGCGGCTGACCCCAGCGGGTCGCTGGTGGCCGTCGGCTGTGTCACACTGTTGGCGTTTCATGTCTTCGTCAATACGTCCATAACGATAGGTGTACTTCCGGTGACGGGCATCCCGCTCCCATTTTTTAGTTACGGTGGAACGTTCTACCTGACCACGATGTCCTGTATCGGAGTAATTTTGAGCGTGAATGCGCGCCGCAGCGTGCCCGGCCAATCGGGTCGGCCGCTCGTGCTGTCGCCCGCGCGACAGGGGGTTACATGAACGAGATTGTAATAAACGTCGAGTCGTTAGAGACCCGGATCGCGCGCGTCGAGGATAAGCGCGTGGCGGAGTTGCGCATTGAGCGCCACGGCGAGCAGAGCCTGGTGGGCAACGTCTATCGTGGCCGGGTAGATTCGATCGTGCCCGGCATCCAGGCGGCCTTCGTGGACATCGGGATCGATCGCAACGGGTTCTTGTACGTCGGCGACATCGCGGCGACCGAGAGCACGGGCGACTTCGACCTCGAAGACGTGGACCAGCCCAAGGGCAAAAACAGAAAACAACATCGCACGAGCATCGAGAAGATGCTCAAGAAGAACCAATCAATCATGGTGCAGGTGCAGAAAGACACGCTGGGGACGAAGGGCGTGCGCTTGACCAACTACGTCACTTTGCCCGGCCGCTTCGTGGTGTTGATGCCGACGGTGCAGCAGATTGGCATCTCGCGGAAAATCGAGAACCCGAAGGAACGCGATCGCCTGAAGAACATCCTGCGATCGTTCCGCAAGAACAAGCCCTACGGGCTCATCCTTCGCACCGCGGGCGAGGGCAAGCCCGAGGAGGAAATCCTCGCGGACCTCAAGTATCTGAACAAGCAGTGGGACCGCATCAAGAAGGTGATGGAGAAGGACGACGGCACGCCGCTGCTTCACGAAGACCTGGGCGCGGTGCTGAAAACGGTGCGCGACACGTTTACGGAGGACGTCGGGCGGCTGACGACGGACAACAAGGAAGCGCTCGACAGCATCGTCGAATTTTTGGACGTCTATGCCCCGGGCCTCAAGCAGCGCTGCCGGATTTATACGGGGCGCAAGCCGCTATTCGAGCGCATGGGCATTGAAGAGCAGTTCGAGAGCGCGCTCCAGCGCCGCGTGTCGCTCAAGAGCGGCGGGCACATCGTGATCGATCAAACCGAGGCGCTGATCGCGATCGACGTAAACACGGGAAAATTCACCGGCCGCAAGGCGCTCGAGGACACGGTGTTCAAGACGAACATGGAGGCGGCCGAGGAAATCGCGCACCAGATGCGCCTGCGCGATCTCGGCGGGATCATCGTTGTGGACTTCATCGACATGGAGCAGGAGTCCAATCGCCGCAAGCTCCTCCAGACTTTCAAGGAGGCGATCAAGAAGGACCGCGCGCGGATCACGCTCTCGGACATCGGCGAACTCGGCATGGTCGAGTTGACGCGCAAGCGCGTGAAACACGATCTCGTGCGGCAATTATCGCAGACCTGCCCGTATTGCTCGGGGGCCGGCCGGGTCCGCTCGGTGACGACGATGACCTTCGATGCCTTGCGGCGGATGGAGAGTTTTTTCGGCCGGTCCAAGGAGAAGGGCCTTATTCTCCAGGCCCATCCCGATGTCGCGCGCCGACTTCGCAACGACGATAAACACCTGCTGGAGCATTTGGCGACGGAATTCGAACGGCAGGTCGAAGTCGAGTCCCTCTCGGACTTTCATATTCAGGAACTCAAGGTGCTGAGCGTGCGTTCGCGCAAGCTCTTGGAAGACCTGAGCGTGAGCCGCGACCCCGCGTAGACGGAAGGTTGGGGGTAGATGTCGAGTATGGCGGACTGGGCGCTGCTTGCACTGGGCCTCGTCGGCTTGGGCGTCGCCGCGTATCTCTCGCTGCACTTTTTCACGCACCGCGATCGCCGCCGGGCGAACCGTCGAAGTACTCCGGGGCGCCGCGGCAAAGGCCGGCGCACAGAAGATCGCTAGATTCCGCAGTGAATTATTGGGGCGGCGCGGGTGGGGATTCCGCCGGTGTTTCTGCGCTGGGCGCGGGTACTGTCGGCGCGGTTTCCGTGGCAGGCGCGTCGGTAGCGGGCGTCGCGGCGGGCACGACCACCGGTTCTGTGGTGGTGGCCGAAGGCGTTACTGCCGGCGCGGCCGCAGCGGTCGTTTCGGCGGGGAACAACTCCGGATGTTCGGCGCGCAACTCGGTCAGGCGCATCTGCGCGCGCTGGGCGATGGTAGATCCCGGGAAGACTTCCAACTGCTCTTGGTACTTACCAATCGCGCCCGGAAGATTCTTCTCGCCTTCGAGGCAGCGCGCGATGTTGAAAGGTTGACGCTTCGCCGCGGCGGAGTCGGGCCACTTGGTGGAGATTTCTTCGTAGACCGCGCGGGCCTGCGCGAAGGCGCCCGCGTCTTCCTGGATCAGGCCGAGCCCTTCGACTGCTTCTGGCACGAATTCGAAATCCGGGAACGACTCGCGGAGTTTGATGAAGGCCTTGCGTGCGCCATCGGTGTCGCCCGCCTCGAGCGCGCTTTCACCTTGCAAGTACAGCGCGCGCGCAGAGAGAGCGGAGCCGCCTTCGGCGATCTTGGCCAGCGCAGTTGCGCGCTCGGTCGGGTCCTGCACGTCGAGTGCGCGGGCCAATTCGCTGGCGGAGCGCTCGTAGGCCGATTTTTGTGAGAGGCGATAGAGTCCCGTGACGATGAGGACAACGATGACGAAGCCGACGGTGCCGATGTAGGTCCAGGGGTGAAGCTGAACGTGGGCGAGCAGCGCCGCGAAATCGCTCTTCGGGGTCTCGTGATCATGGGCGGTGTGCGCGTGAGGAGTGTCTGTCATGTGGGTAGGTACCGGGATTCCTGAGTTCGATTTATAATAGGGGAACTGAGCGTGCCGCGCCGAACAACGGTGCGGGCGCAGATAGTAACACGCGCGGCGGGGCCTGTAAAAGTGCGGTCAGCGCGGGCCGCCGGCCAACTCGGCGAGGCCGCGCTCGACGGTCATCACTGGGGCGTAGCCGAGTTCGCGGCGGGCCTTCGCATCGCTCACCGTGAGTTTTTGGCCCATGAGGTAGAGCACGCTGCGCGGCAAAGGCGGCATGGACTTCAGGTCGAAGGTGTTCCATATCCATTCTCCGCCCGAGGCCAGCGCCAAGGCGAGGCCGTAGGGGATGCTGCGGCTTTCGCGATCGACACCGATGGCACGGAGTTGCGCCGTCATGAAATCGCGGAAATCCGGTGGCGCGCCGTCGGTGATGAAATAGATCTCGCCGCCGCGCCCCTTTTCCGCGGCGAGCAGCAGTCCGTGGACCACGTTGGCGATGTGCGTCGTCGCGTGCAGGTAATGCCCGCCGCCAAACCACATCCATTGTCCGCGGCGGACCGCCTCGGCGATTTTCGGGAGCACCGAGGTGTCGCCGCGGCCCCAGATGAGCGGCGGGCGAACAGCGACGGTGGTGAGCGTGGGACTGTTCGCCGCGACGACGCGCTGTTCGGCGAGGCCTTTCGTCAGCGGATAGAGCCCTGCCGGTTTGCGCGGATAGGGCCAGGTCTCGTCGGCGTCAACGATGGGCGGGCCGCCGGCCATCACCGCCTCGGTGCTGACGTGTACGAAGCGTTTCACCCCGGCGGACTTGGCCGCGTCGAGCACGTTCTGCGTGCCTTGCACGGTGGCGCGGTGAAAGTCCGCGGGGTCGCCCCAGACGTCGACCTTGGCGGCCGCGTGAAAGACCGTGTCACAATCGCGCATCGCCTCGCTCATGACGGCGACCGCATCGAGATCGCCGCGCACGGCGGTATTTGCGCCGGCGAGCCGGACGGCCTCTTCAGCGTTTCCGGAGCGCGCGAGCGCGCGGACTTCGACGCCGTGTTCCGCGAGTGCAGCGATCAAATTGCGCCCGACGAAACCGGAACCGCCCGTGACGAATGCGCGCCGCATGAGTGTGCCTCCCTTGATTCGGCAGGATGACACGAAGGGCGCGCGAGTTTCGAGCGAGGGGTGGCGGGCTCAGTCGCCGGTCGAGAGTTGGGCCGGGCCTTCTTTGCCGGCCGTGCGCTCGTAGTGGCCTTTGCCGTTCTTGCGATAGGCCGTGAAGCCGTGCTTCTCGAGGTTCTTGTTGTCGAGCCGCGTCTTGTCGTGCAGGCTGCTGGTGATGCCGGCGATGTGGACCGGTTGGAAGACGCGGCGGACGGGCTGCCCGGTCTCGGGATGGCGATCGAGCGGCGGATCGCTCATGTGCCGCAAAACCTCGAAGGTCTCGCCCGGCGTTCCGTCGCTGTTGATGAACTCGTAGGTGTAGAGCGGCATCGCGATTTTACCCCCGAGGCACCTCTGCCTCTGCGGCCCTATTTTACCACGGATCGACTCCGGCCGCGCGCAGGGATTTAGGCGATTCCGTGCGCGGTCTCGTAGGCGGTGATACGGTCTTCGTGGCGCAGCGTCAGGCCGATCTGGTCCCAGCCGTTGAGCAGGCGCTCCTTGAGGAAGGGGTCCAGCTCGAAGCGGATCTTCCGGCCGTCCGGGCAGGTGATGGTTTGCGCGGCCAGGTCCACCTCGAGGCTGTATCCCGGCGTCGGGCCGGCCTCGCGGAAGAGCGTATCGACCTCGGCGGCCGGCAGCGTAATCGGCAGCATGCCGTTGTTGAAGCAGTTGTTGTAAAAAATGTCGGCAAAGGACGGCGCGATGATGCAACGAAATCCATAGTTATCCAAGGCCCACGGCGCGTGCTCGCGCGAGGAGCCGCA
Source organism: Rhodothermota bacterium (assembly GCA_009885415.1). Taxonomy (GTDB): domain Bacteria; phylum Hydrogenedentota; class Hydrogenedentia; order Hydrogenedentales; genus VFKU01. The sequence goes on along the minus strand of VFKU01000658.1, from coordinate 172 downwards.
GCCGAAATTATCGCGCGCGAGGAGGATCGTGGCGCCAGCGTAGCGCGGCTTGTTTAACTCGAAGGCAGGGTCGAGCGACCCGTCCGCGCGGAAGCGCCAGTCGAAGAAGAGCCCGTCTTCATACCCCGTGCGGCCGATGCGTTTGAGGAACTGCTTGGGGATGATCTGGTCG
>VFKU01000890.1 GCA_009885415.1 Rhodothermota bacterium | reverse complement strand
CTCTGCTGGGGACTCTTGGTGCTCGCGGTAGCGCTTCGCGTGATTCGATTCCTACACGACCATGGCCTTTGGCTCGACGAGGCTTACCTCGCGCTGAACCTTATCCATCGCTCCTTTTCCGAACTGACCGTCGAACTGGACTACGAGCAGTACGCCCCCATCGGATTCCTGTTCGTCATGAAGTCCTTGGTCGTTGCGCTCGGGAAGAGCGATTATGTTTTCAGGCTTTTCCCGTTTCTCGCTTCGCTCGTGTCCGTGTATCTCTACTTCGAGCTTTCGAAGCGAGTCCTTAAATCCAGCGCGGTCCCGCTGGCGCTTGGTTTCTTTGCCCTCTCTTCTCCGTTGCTCATCTATACGGCGGAAGCGAAGCCGTACGGACTGGATGCGACCGTCGCCCTGACGTTGACGCTCGCCGGCGTCATGTACGGCGCGAAGTCGAAACCCACGATGTTTCATGTCGCGGCACTGGCTTTGGTGGGCGCGTTGGCGGTCTGGTTTTCGTTTCCCGCGGCGTTCGTACTGGCGGGCGTGGGTTTAAGCCTGGGGGCTGGGTATCTCCGGCGACGGGACTGGCCCAACACCGGCCGCTTGGGTGTGGTCGCGGTCGTCTGGTTGATCAGTTTTGGCGTTCAGGCGTCCATGGTAATGGGGAGCGCAGACCCCCAACTCCCAGATTCCGACCTGCAAGGTCTGCGCGCCTTCTACTCGGAAGACTTCCTGCCCTGGCCGCCGGATCCCGTTGCCGTGATCGACTGGTTGATGCATTTCTTCCCGAATTTGGTCGGGGTTTTCACCTCAGAGATCGCCGCGGGAGTGGGCGTGTTCGCTTTTTTGATGGGCTGTGTCGCGCTTGGGAAGACCAGGCGGCGCGAACTTGCCCTCTTGACGCTACCGCTCGTCTTCGCGTTGTTCGTGTCGATGGCTCGCCTCTACCCCATGAGCGATCGGTTCCTGGTGTTCATTGGGCCCGCGTTACTGCTTGTCATCGCGGCGGGGTTCGATGAAGTCCGTGCGCGCGTGGGCCCGCGCGGCCGGCTAGTGTGGCTACTTCTGCTCGTCACCATTTTGTTCCAGCCGTCGCTTAGCGCGCTGAAGCAGAGCGTCCGGCTGGAGCGTCACGGCGATGCCCGCGCGGCCGTAGCGCGGCTTGACGAGCGCGTCCGGGACGGAGACACGATCTACCTTTATTGGACGGGCGTACCGCTCTATCGGCTGTACTCGAAAATCCCGCACCCAGACGACACTATCGTTGTGGGCCGCCGGAGCGAACGCTGGGCGGCGCACGCGAAAGACTTGGAGCGCTTGCACGGGAAGCCGCGCGTGTGGGTCCTGTTCTCGTTTGACGCGCACAACAGCCCCGCGGGCCAAACGGTGCGCGACGAGCTCAATCGCCGCGGCGTGCTTCTCGATACATTCGAATCCGACCGGGCCGCGCTCTATCTCTATGACCTGACCGGCGAGCCGGACGTTACCACGCCTTAAACGTGCCGGAGTCACACGGATTCGGAGGCGGCCGGCGACGATTCGCCCGAATTTTACGCGGCTTGCGGGGTTCGAAAAAGTAGGTCGTGCCTGTTGAAGGGCGTGTCTCGACCGAACGCATCTTAGCGATAGATCTCGCCCGAGATTTCCCTGTTACCGAATGTTATGCGAGCACGGGCGCGATAACTTGGCCGTGGACGTCGGTTAGCCGGCGGTCCAGACCGTTGTAGTAGTAAGTCAGACGCTTGTGATCAAAGCCAAGAACCTGCAACACCGTCGCGTAATAATCCCAAACCGTCACCGGATCAATCGCCGCGCGCCGCCCAAACTCGTCCGTCGCGCCGAAACTCGTCCCGCCCTTGATCCCCGCGCCCATCATCCAACACGTGAACCCGTCCGGATTGTGGTCGCGGCCCGTCGTGCCTTCTTGGTTCGTCGGCATCCGGCCAAACTCCGTCGTCCACAACACCAGCGTCTCATCCAAGAGGCCCCGTTGTTTGAGATCGGTGAGCAGCGCGGCCGTCGGTCCGTCGAAAATGGGGCAATGCCGCTCGTAATCCGTCTTCAAAGTCTTGTGCGCGTCCCAATTCAACAGCCCATCCACGGCCGAGGCGCACGCGCCGCAGTACAGCTGCACGAACCGCACGCCGCGCTCCAGCAGTCGCCG
>VFKU01000319.1 GCA_009885415.1 Rhodothermota bacterium | reverse complement strand
GGCGACAACCACCCCATCCACTACGACCGCGAATACTGCAAGCGCCTCGGCCACCGCGACCTCCTCGCGCACGGCTTCCAGGTGCTCGCGTTCACGGCCGCCGGCGCGGGGCTCTTCCCCCACGTCCTCGGCGAAGCGCTCATCGGCTTCATCGAGCAGTCGTCGCGATTCCTGAAAGGCGTCTTCCCCGGCGACACGCTCTATCCCAAGCTCGTCATCACCGCCCTCACGCCCCAGCGCAACACCGGCGTCATCACCATGCGCTCGACCATCCACAATCAAAACGGCGAACTCGTCCTCGACGGCGAACACAAGTATCTCGTGCGGCTCTGAATCAACTCGCGTCAACCGGAGCATGTCTATCGATTCCAGAAAATTCCCCCTTGTCATTCTGAGTGAAGCGAAGAATCTCCCCGTCGGCCGGAGGGAAAATCCGACTTCGCGGGACTGCTACCGCGCGAAGATTTTTTGCGCGAATCGGTTGATCGGGATACAGAACAGACCGCTTAGTGGCTCATCCGTTTATCGACCATTCGGCCTCCCGCCAATCACAAGTTCAGCGTACCGGCCTTCGCGATCCCGGCCCGGGCGATAATCTTGGCCTTCGTGCTGAGAATCACTTCGCGCGGAGACCGGGTGATGAGCGCGGCCGTCGCGCGCGCCTCGTCCTCCAGCGCCTCCCTCGGCACGATCTTGCTCACGAGCCGCAGCGCCAGCGCCTCCTCGGCCTTCACCTCGCGGCCCGTCAGGCATAACTCGCGCGTGATCGCACCGCCTACCAAATCGTGCAGCAACGAGTAGATCACCGGCCCGAAGGCGATCTCGGGATGGCTGAATTTCGTCGCGGGCGCCGCGATGCGGATGTCGCACATGGCCGCGAGGTCGAAGCCCCCCGCAATCGCGGGGCCGTTCACCGCGGCGATCAGCGGCAGAGGAAAAGTAATGCAGGTCTGGTGGAAGCGATCACTCGAGGCCCATAATTTTTTATAAAAGCCCGCATCCTGCGCCGCGATCTGAAACTCGCCCAAATCGAATCCCGCCGAGAAAACGTCGCCCGCGCCGGTCAAGATGACGACCTTCACGCGCTCATCCTTCGCGATCGCGTCCAGCGCGTCGCTCACCTCATCGCGCAACGCGATCGACAACGCATTCTTCTTCTGCGGCCGGTTCAGCGTAAGAGTGACGACGGCGTCAGTGGGTTCGGACACCAAAATATGCTCGGGCATACGCAACTCCTCCGGCAGTCGAAGATACCACGGAATCGCGTCGGAATTGACTCCCCACGCGTGCGTTTAGTAATCTACGCGCCGGGTTTTCCAGCCCTCTCATGTGCCCGAGTGGTGAAACTGGCAGACACGCATGATTCAGGGTCATGTGCGGGCAACCGCATGGAGGTTCAAGTCCTCTCTCGGGCACCATCCTTTCGCTCGTCCCCGCGCGCCTCAGACCTCGTGGCGGATCCGAATCTCCGCCAGCCGCTGGCGATAGCCCTCCGCGTCGCCGTAATCCAGAAACGTGTGGACCTGCGAATGCCGGCTCTTGCCCTGCACCGCGTGCCGAATCGGGCACCAGTATTTCTCCGTCCTCCCCGCCATCTCCTGGAGATACCCCATCAGCCCGTTGAAATAACTGCAATACACGCAGTTCACCTTCTCCAGCGAATTGAGGTAGTTCAGCCTGTGATGATCGAGGATGATGTAGTCCCCACGGACCACCTTCGGAATGCCGTACACGGGAAAACAGACGAACTGGTACAGGCTGGCGAATATATCCAGCAGCACTGCGGGCACAAACATAATGTAGATAAACGGGCTCGTCAGCCCCATCGAAAACGACGAACCCAGCACGTACCGAAACAGGCCCACCGCCATCGCCTTGTGCCGCTGGACGGTCTCCGGATCGAATCGCACCTTGCCGCGGATGCGCTCAAACCGGAAATTATTGGCGCTGCGGCCAAGTTCCGCCACGACCTCCTTCTCAAGCTGGCGCAATTCGCCGAGCAATTCCTGCAAATGATGGGCCATGGGCCTGCCGTCCTTCGGGTTGCCGATCCGCCGCCGCAGCCCACAGTCTACGCTCATCCGCGCGCCGAGAAAGGATTTCTCGCCGGACGGCCGCAGGGGCCTCCGCCTCGACTCCGCGCCTCTTGCCCGCCGCACCACGTCTCCGCTACTCTGCCCCACATGGAACACAGCGACACCACGGCCCCCGTGCGCGCGGGAGAGCAGCTCGATCTCGAGCGGTTGACCGAACACCTCTCCCCGCGGCTGCCCGCCTTCGAGGGCCCGCTCAAACTCGAGCAATTCCCCGGCGGCCACTCGAACCTCACCTACCTCGCCAAGGCCGGCGGCCAGGAGTGGGTCTTGCGTCGGCCGCCGCACGGCACACAGGTAAAATCCGCGCACGACATGGGCCGCGAATACCGCGTCCTCTCGCGCCTGCACCGCGTCTTCCCCAAAGCGCCCGAGCCGGTCCTCTTCTGCGACGACCCCGACGTCCTCGGCGCGCCCTTCTATCTTATGAAGCGCATCCCCGGCGTCATCTATCGCGTCAAGAAGCCGCCGCGCTACGCGCTCACGCCGCACCGCGTGCGCGACGCCTGCTACGAATTCATCGAAACCCTCGCCGAGCTGCACTGCGTGGATTACCGCGCCGCCGGTCTCGAAGAACTCTACAAGGGCCCGGGCTACCTCGATCGCCAGCTTCGTGGCTGGGAGGAGCGCTGGCCCAACGCCCGCACCGAGCCGAACGCCGACATGGAGCGCACCCTGCCCTGGCTCAAGGAACATCGGCCCAAAGCCGACTACGCCGCCGCCCTCATCCACAACGATTTCAAATTCGACAACCTCGTCTACGACAAGGCCACCGGCTGCAAACTCGTGGGCGTGCTCGATTGGGAAATGGCCACCGTCGGCGATCCCCTCGCAGATTTCGCCGTCACGCTGACCACCTGGCCGGACTCGCGCGAAGAGCCGACGACCAGCGTCTCCGCCTGTTTTCTTTGCCGCGAGACCGGCGCGCTCACGCGCGACGAACTCATCAAAATCTACCTGCGCCGCACCGGCTTCGACCTCGAAAATCTCCTCTGGTACTACGT
>VFKU01000446.1 GCA_009885415.1 Rhodothermota bacterium | reverse complement strand
TTTGAGGCGCCGTTTGTACTGCTCATGGCGGATAATCTCGATAAAAATGGATAGGCCGCGCAGAGGCTGCGCGATTTCATTTCGAGTGGAGAGCACGAAGTGTGCCAGCGCGACAGATGCGCGCTGGGCGGGCGCAAGGGCCAATATGTTGAGGCGATAGGGCCGGTTGAACAGAGCAAGAGTGCGCAAGGCGGGTCTGGCGGGTGACGGTTCAGGCGTCCGGGCGGACGAGGCCCAGTGTCTTCATTCGGAGATAGAGCGTGTTGCGCGCGATGCCGAGTTTTTTCGCAGACTTGGCGACGTTCCAGTCGGTCTGCCCGAGTACGGCCTCGATCTTTTCGCGAGAGAATTCTTTTTTGAGTTGACTGGCATCACCCAGCGAGGCAGGGCTGGCGCTGGATGATGCTGGGGCCGGAAAATCGCCATCTCGGATCTCGGGCGGCAGATGGCGCGGGAGAATTTCTGCGTCCCGGCAGACGACGAAGGCGCGCTCCATGCAGTTTTCCAGCTCGCGTACGTTGCCTTCCCATCCGTGCTTCATGAGCAGATCGAGCGTTTCGGGGGCGAGACCGGCGATGTCCTTGTTCATTACGGCATTGAAGTGCCGCCGGAAGTGCTCGATGAGCAGGGGGATGTCCTCGCGGCGCGCGCGGAGCGGCGGGACCTCGATGCGGACGACGTTGAGGCGGTAATAAAGGTCCTGGCGGAACTGCCCGGCCGCGATTTTCGTGCTGAGGTTTTGGTTCGTGGTGGCGATGACCCTAACGTCGGTGTGGATGGGGCGCGTATCGCCGACGCGTTCAAACTCGCGCTCTTGGAGCACGCGCAGGAGCCGCAACTGGACCTTCGGCGAAACGTCGCCGATTTCATCGAGCAGTATGGTGCCGCCGTCGGCCGCCTCGAAACGCCCGACGCGGTCCTTGATCGCGCCGGTGAACGCGCCCTTGACGTGGCCGAAGAGTTCGGATTCGAGGATGTCCTCCGCGAGCGCGGCGCAGTTGATCTTGATGTACGGGCCCTTCGCGCGCGGGCTGAGCCGCTGGATGACGGAGGCGATTTCTTCCTTGCCGGTCCCGCTTTCGCCGCAGACGAGCACGGTGGAGTCGGTGCTTTTCACATCCTCGATAAGTTCGAAGAGCTGGCGCATGGCCGGAGACTTTCCGACAATTCCCTGGAACCCTTGTGCCTCTTCGAGCGATTCTTCGAGCCGGCTCAGCCGGGTGAGATCGCGCACGACCAGGACCGCGCCGCCGGCATCGACGAGCGGCGCGGTGTTGAATTCGAGCACAGCGCGCGCGCCGCGCGGGTCGGTGAGGTCCACGCGTGTGGGGGGCGCGGGCTGGCCTGATTCGAGCGCGCGCTGGAGCGCCTGGGTGGCGGTCTCGAGTGCGGGCGGCAGGACGTGGAGAAGATGGCGGCCCTTGAGCGCTCCGCCCGGAAGAGAGAGCATCTTGCGCGCAGCGTCGTTTACATGGCTGATGCAGAGCGCGGCGTCGACCGTGACGATGCCTTCGGTGACGCTGTTAAAGAGGACCTCGAGTTCGCGGTGGGCCTGGTCGACTTCGGCGGCGTATCGGTCGCGCTCGCGCGAGAGCTTGGCGCGATCCAACGCGAGCCGGGTCACGCGGAGCAGATCACGTTCCTTGACAGGTTTGGGGAGGTAATCGAAAGCGCCGAGGCGCACGGCCTCCGAGGCGGTGTCCACGCTGGGGTCGCCGGTGATCATGATGACCTGGCCCACATGTCCGGATTCCTGGATGCTACGCAGGAGGTCGATGCCTGTGCGCCCGCCGAGGATGATGTCGCTGATCACCACGTCGAAGGTCTGGTCATCGAGCGCGGCGACGGCCTCGGCGTAGTTCGCCGCTGCGACCACGTCGTAGCCTTCGTCTCGCAGGAACTGCTCGAAGGTGAGGCGCAGGACATTTTCGTCTTCGACGATGAGAATCTTAGCCACCGGCGCCGTCCTTCCGGCGCATGCCGCTCCGCAATCCGCTGATGCTGCGTTCGGTGACCGTTTCGTGTTCGGGCCGCAACGGAAGATCGACGTGGAAGCGCGTGAACTTGCCCAGTTGCGTTTCGCACTCGATCGCGCCGCCGTGCGCCTTCACGATTCCGTCCGAGATCGAAAGGCCGAGCCCTGTGCCCTTGTCGCGGCCCTTGGTGGTGAAGAAAGGATCAAACATGCGCTGCCGGTGCGCGTCCGAGATGCCGGTGCCGTGGTCCTCGACGGTGACGCGCACGCCGGGCCGCGTGCCGACGGTGTGCGTGCGCGCCTGGATGCGCAGCAGTTTATCGGGGTGGGCTTCGGCATATTTCTCGTCGAGCGCGTGCATCCCGTTGATGATGAGGTTCATCAGCACTTGTTGAAGCTGTTCGCTGCGACAGTAGAGCCGCGGAAGATTTTCGGGGACGTCAACTTCAAGGAGGACATTCGACTTGTCGAGTTTCTTATGGCAAAGCGAAAGGACCGTGTCGACAATGTCGGTCAAGGAGGCCAGGCTGTGCTGCTGTTTTTCCTGGCGGGAAAACGTGAGTAGGTTATGGACGATGGTGGCGATGCGGTCCGCCTCGGAGCGAATCAGGCCCGCGAATTTCTCGACGTTGCTGCCGGGCGCGGCCTCTTTGAGGATGATATCGGCGCAATTTATGATGCCGTTGACCGGATTGTTGATCTCGTGGCCGACGCCCGCGGCGAGTTCGCCGATGGAGGCGAGCTTGGAGGCGTGGATGACTTTGGCCTGGGCCTCGACGCGCTCGATCGCCTCGGAGAGCACGGTGGCGACGCCTTCGATGAGGGAACGCTCGCTCTTCAGCGCGTCGCCGCGCAGCGCGTCGTTCTCGAGCGTAAAGGCCTGGACGGTCCCGCGCTTTCGGTCCGCGGCCACGATATCGGCGTGCAGCGACCACGGAGATTCCTGGCAGCGGTCGCTGTCGTAGACCGCATCGTCGATGGTGACGCGCGCGCCGGAAAAGTACGGGCTGCTCAGGGCGCTGACAAGAACCTGCGCGGCCTGGCGGAAGGTCTCGGACGAGGGCTCATTGGTGCGCAGCGCTTCGCCGACGCGATAGAGGCAGTTGATCTCGCGGTTCCGCTTATTGATCTCCTGGAGCAACTGGGTCTGCCGCTCCTCGTGCCGCTTGCGATCGGTGATGTCGTAGAGGAAGCCCGTGAAGAGGCGGCGGTCGCCGAGCGAGACTTCGCTGACGGCGAGGTGCATGGGAAATATGCTGCCGTCCTTGCGCCGCCCCGAGACCTCGCGGCCGATGCCGATGATGCGCCGCTCGCCCGTGCTGAGATACCGGGCGATGTACGCGTCGTGTTCGTCGTGGTAGGGGGCGGGCATCAGCATACTGACATTGTGGCCCAGGACTTCATCGCGCGTGTAGCCGAAGAGACGCTCGATCGCCGGATTGACGTACTCGATCACGCCGCGTTCACTGATCGTGGCAATGCCCTCGACGGCCGTTTCGATGGCGGCCAAGGTCCAGCGCTCGGTCTCCGTGAGGGACGGGCCGGGCAAGGCGTCGGGGGTTCGCGGGTCCATACGGGAAGATGGTAGCAAATGCCGCGTCGCGGACTCAGGATGTCCGAGCGCGCGCCGCCGAAACTGAACGGGCGGGCGGAACAGCAGGGAAGAAGAAAAATGGTCGGGGTGAGAGGACTGGGATTGAACTTTTCGCTGACGGCAGTCTTGAACTCAAGATGGCGACATCGCTCTTAGTCGCTTAATTCCGATTCGTTGCGACAGCGGGGTATGATTTTAAGCTACGACTCTTGGGTTATGAGGTGCCGACGCCCAAATCGCAACAGACTGAAGTTTCGTCTGTTTACGAATTGCGCTTGTGTCTACACTCTTCAATTGGCGGAAACATTGAGGTTCCCTCTGTATTTCGTCTTCCAAGGGGTGGTTCTCATCCTACCAGTTTTTTCTGGTGTTG
>VFKU01000632.1 GCA_009885415.1 Rhodothermota bacterium | reverse complement strand
GTGCGGCGTTTCACCCGGCTCCAGCAGGTTGCCCTGCGTGCTGTTGCCGATCGACCAGTTCAAGTGCTTGCCCGAGCCGTTGACGCCGGCGAAGGGCTTCTCGTGCAGCAGGCATTCCATGCCGTATTTGTTCGCGACGCGCTTGAGCATCGTCATCACGAGCTGCTGGTGGTCCGTGGCGACGTTCGCGTCCTCATAGACGGGCGCGAGTTCGTACTGCGCCGGGGCCACTTCATTGTGGCGTGTCTTGACGGGAATGCCGAGCTTGTACAACTCGTGCTCGGTATCGAGCATGCACGCGAGCACACGATCGGGAATCGCACCGAAGTACTGGTCTTCCAGCTCCTGGCCTTTCGCAGACGCCGCGCCGAAGAGCGTGCGTCCCGCATTCAAAAGATCCGGCCGCGAGAAATAGAAGTTACGATCGATCAGGAAATATTCCTGCTCGGCACCGGCCGTGCTGGTGACACGCGCGATGTTCGCATGGCCGAAGAGCGAGAGCACCCGCCGCGCCTGCTTGTCCAGCGCCTGGTTCGAACGCAGTACCGGCGTCTTCTTGTCCAGCGCGTGGCCCGTCCACGAGACAAACGCGGTCGGAATGCACAGCGTCGTGCCGTTCGGGTTCTCGAGGATATACGCCGGGCTCGTCACGTCCCAAGCCGTGTAGCCGCGCGCTTCGAAGGTCGCGCGAATGCCGCCCGAGGGAAAGCTCGACGCGTCGGGCTCGCCCTGGATCAGCAGCTTGCCGGTGAATTCCGCGATTGCCCCGCCCTCGCCGTCCGGCGAGAGGAAGCTGTCGTGCTTCTCCGCCGTGATGCCGGTGAGCGGGAAGAACACGTGCGTGTAGTGCGTCGCACCCTTCTCGATCGCCCAGTCGCGCATCACCGACGCGACCACGTCCGCGATCGAGGGATCGATCGCCGTGCCGTTGTCGATCGTTTTCATCAGCGACTTGTAGATTTGTTTCGGCAGCCGCTCTTTCATCACGCGCTTGCCAAACACGTTCACGCCGAAGATGCTGCTCGCCGGCGTGTCGTGGAAATTCAGCGGAGGAGACTTCGCCTGGTATTCGTTCACCGCCTGGATCGCGCGTAAGCGCGCCGCACTTCCGCTCATGACTCTACTCTCCCGCCCGAGTGGGCCCTTCTACTTTCGCCGGGGTTGCCCCATGCAGCCCCGGGTTATATCCGTCGCCATTCCACAGCCGGTCTAGCCAGCGATTGTGCCGCACGGACGCAATGCAAGCGTAGCTCGGGAAACCTGCCTAGAGCAACGCATGTGCCAGCCGCGCGCGAAGGCGGGATAATGCCAAAAACGTCGAGCCTTTGCCTACAAGGGGTGATATTTTGACTTCGGACGTTTTGGGGAGAAATGCGACACAAGGCTACATAATTGTAATAAATAGACTAATTTAATACGTAAACGTACTTAATTTTCGATGTCGGACGCGCGATGTCCCCCGTTTTTGGATGTTCCCCCGCCAATCCGCGTAGGATACCGCCTCCGCCAGGATGCCCAAAATATGACCAGTACGCAGCGAAAACAATTGCGGGCCTTGGCCCACCACCTCGACCCTGTCGTGTTCATCGGCAAACAGGGCCTCACCGAGGGCGTGATGGCCGCGGTCGTCAAGGCGCTCTCGGCGCACGAGCTGATCAAGGTGCGCTTCCTCGAAGGCAAAGAGGAGAAGCGCGAACTGACCGACAAGATTTCCGAATCCACCGGCGCCGAGATCGCCGGCATTATCGGACACGTCGCGATCCTCTACAAAGAAAACCCCGACCCCAAGAAGCGCCAGATCGAATTGGACTGATCCGCAGTTAGGCCCCCGCGAGCGTCATCTGTACGCCCCGCGTTTTCGTCATCGCCGCCTCGTGATCGAGCAGCGCCTTTTTCGTGGCGAGTCCTCCGGCATAGCCCGTCAGGGTGCCGTTCGCGCCGATCACGCGGTGGCAGGGGATGACGATCGCGATCGGGTTGCGTCCATTCGC
>VFKU01000881.1 GCA_009885415.1 Rhodothermota bacterium | reverse complement strand
TGCAAGCCGGCGCAGGCATCGTCTACGACAGCGTGCCGGAATCCGAATACGAAGAGAGCCGGAACAAAGCCAAGGCCATGTTTCAGGCCGTCGCCTTCGCCGAAGAGGGGCTGGAATCATGATCGTGATGATTGATAACTACGACTCCTTTACTTATAACCTGGTGCAATACTTCGGCGAGTTTGATCCGGACATCCGCGTGTTTCGCAACGACGCGATCGACCCGGAGGGGGTCCGCAAGTTGAAGCCGGGCCGCATTGTGATTTCGCCCGGGCCCTGCACGCCCAACGAAGCCGGGCAGTCGAACGCGATCATTGCGGCGCTCGGGCCCTCAATTCCCACCTTGGGCGTGTGCCTCGGTCACCAGTGCATCGGGCAGGTCTTCGGTGGGAACATCATCCGCGCCGAGCGCATTATGCACGGCAAAGTGAGCTTGATCCGGCACACGGGGAATGCGTTGTTCGCAGGGATCGAGTCCCCCTTCGAGGCGACTCGCTACCACTCGCTGCTCATCGAGCGCAGTTCGTGCCCCAAGGACCTCGAGATCATTGCGGAGACCGACCAGCAGGAAATCATGGCGGTGGCGCACCGAAAACACCCGATCTGGGGGGTGCAGTTCCACCCGGAGAGCATCCTGACCAAGGCCGGAAAACGGATCATCCAGAACTTTCTCTCGATGAAAAAGTGAGGGGTCTGGCGGGGCGATCTTGCGGCGTAACGGCCGGGGCGGCAGGAACTTAGGACGGGCGCTTTTTTTGACATTGGCTGATCGCTATGTTAGTGTACGAATCGGTTCCATTGGTGTGCCAGCGTGGGGCTCGAAGGGGAAAATTCTTGGCCGCGAAACTCAATAAGAAGCAGCTCAAAGTCGTCGAGACCTTCGATCGTAAGGTCAGCATGTGCCGCGAGTTTATGAACGACTGGCTGCTGTTCAACCAAATTTTGAGCGCCTACCCGAGTCCGGGCGTCAACAAGGCGCAGCTCGAGAACCAATTTCTGAAGATCAAGAGCAAGCTGGCGCGAGAGCATAACGTGCTCAAAGAGCAGCTCGGGACGGATTACAAGATTGACTCGAACACGATGAATATCGTCGCGGGGTCAACGAATCTTGAGTCCGTGTATGCCCAGTCCGAAGTCGCCGTGAAAAAGCTGCAATCCGAGTGGCATCGCTCCTTCATTTCGATCAACGAGACGCTCGGCAACATCGAAGACAAAAAGGCGCGTGCCGAGGCCGGCGAGAGGATTTTCACCGACGACATGGTCCGTGGCGGCGGCGGACGAGGCGGCGGGGGCGGCGGGATTTCCGAAAGCCAGAAAAAGACGTTGGTTATCTTGGTGATCATCATCGCCGCTATCGCCGCAGGTTTTTTCGTTCCTCCCGTTCGTGAATACTTTATGGACGGGTTCCGCGCGGTCGGTATTCTTTCTCCGGACGATTCGCCCATCGAGTAATACGAGACAGGGCGCGCAGGCAGAAACTATGGGACCCACTCAATGTCGCTGACTAAACGCGAACTGGTGAACGAAGTGGCGACAAAGCTGGGCCTGACCCAGAACGAGGTCGCATCCGTCGTCCAGGAGCTGCTTGAGGCCATCACGGCCTCGCTCGTGGAAGGCAGCCGCCTCGAGATCCGCAATTTCGGCGTCTTCGAAGTGAAGGAACGCGAGTCGCGCATTGGCCGGAACCCTCGGACTGGCCAGGAAGTGCCTATCCCGAAAAAGCGCGTCACTTCGTTCCGCCCGGGCAAGGCGCTCAAGGAATGGGTCGAAGCGGGGGCCGAGCACAAGCCGATCCACCTCTTCAAGACCGACGACGAGCCCGCCGAGGGTGCGCCTGCCGCGAAGCCAGCGTCCTCCCCGGCCTCCGCCCCGCGGCAGGACGGCGGATCGAGCGCCGAGACCACCTCTCAGTTCTGAACTGCGAATTCATTTGGGGCCGCGTTTCGGCTGAACGCTGCGTCGCTCCTGTGCTACGATCTGCACCTCGCATGCCGCGCGGAACCCGGCGGCATCCATGGGCCCAAACTCTATCGTGCTGCGCTCCAGGAGTCGCCTCGCGTTGACCGAGATCGTCCCCAAGACACCCGCTGCTGAGTCGCCCCCTCCACCGCGCGACCCCGAGGGGCGGATGACCTTCACCGCGCACCTGGGCGAGCTGCGCACGCGCATGATCCGCTCGATCATCGCCGTTCTGGTCGGCGCGATCGTCGGTTACATCTTCTCGGAAAGGATTACAGACGCACTCCGGGAGCCTCTGGGCGAAGTGGCTATTCATAGCGCAAAGACCGAGGCTATGCCGCCTGTCGGCACGGAGGCCCCGGGCGCGCCGAAAAAATCCGTCGAGCTGATGGTGATTACGCCCTTCGAGGGCTTCATGGTGAAGTTGAAGATCAGCGGCTATGCGGGGCTGCTGCTCGCCTTGCCGGTGATCATCTGGGAAATCTGCGCCTTCGTCTTTCCGGGCCTCACGGCCACCGAAAAGCGCATCGTCAAGATCATGCTCTTTGGTGGTCTGGTTCTGGCGCTCGTCGGGGTCAGTGTCGCCTATTTCGGCATTCTGCGCCTGGCCT
>VFKU01000105.1 GCA_009885415.1 Rhodothermota bacterium | reverse complement strand
CTGCGCAAGACCTGCCCTGGTGGCGAGTGCGGGTATCGCCTGGCCGGCAGGCCGCCGGTCTCGTGCTCCTCGCGCTGGCCAGCGTGTTTTTCTACGCGATGCTCGCCAAAGGCATGCGCTTTTTCGTCGTCGAGTCGATCTCCATGGAACCGACGCTGCACGCCGGCGATCGCCTCGTCGCCATGCCGCCCGCCGAATACCAGCGCGGCGACATCGTCATCGTCCGCGATCCGAGTGAGAGCAGGGCTTTTCTCGTCAAGCGACTGATCGGCCTTCCAGGAGACACCGTCGAAATTCGCGGCGGGGCCGTTTACCTGAACGGCCAATACCTGTCGGAGCCCTATCGCCCCGAACCCATCGCCTCTTACAGGATGCCGCCCTTCACGGTCTCTGCGAACGCCGTGTTTGTCCTTGGTGACAACTCAAACCACAGTGTGGACAGCCATAACTGGGCCGCGGCCGTTAAGAACAGTGACGCGGTGGCCCCGGGAGAGGTGCCGCTGGAATTGGTGATCGCGCGCGCCTTCTTTCAGTACTACCCACCCGCGCGGATGGGCACCGTGCGCGGCTATCCCTTGACGCGCCTCCTCGAAGAGGCTCCCGCTCGTTCGCAGAGCGCGCAGCCGCTACAATAGGCGCGAGGAGGGGCCTTCCGCCGTCTCGAACGATGAGCAAAACTTCCGGTCGCAGCTTTCAATTTGCCTTCGCCGGCGAAGGAATCACCTTCGCCGTGCGCGCGCTCATTTTGACCAGCGCCGCGATTTTCGTCGCACAACTCGCTCTCGATATCGTGCTCGGCAATCTGAATCCGCAGGATCCGCCTGGCGGTCTGGCCATCCTCGACACGCTCGTCTACTCCAACGATCGACTCCTGCGCGGCTGGGTGTGGACGCCGCTGACGTATCTGTTCCTGCACGCAGGCTTGTGGCATCTGTTCATGAACATGCTCCAGCTCTATTTCTTCGGACCGGAGGTCGAGCGGCTCCTCGGCACGCGCCAGTTCCTGCGCTTCTACTTTGTGTGCGGCGTCGTCGGCGCCCTGGCAAATTTCATCCCCTACGCGCTCGGTCTGCCGAGCGGACCAATCCTCGGCGCGAGCGGTGCTATACTCGGCGTCATCGTCGCCTTCGCCATCAACGATCCCGATCGCCAGTTGTTCCTCTTGCCGCTGCCCTTCCCGATCACCGCGCGCGCGCTGGTGCTGGTGCTCGTTCTGTTGAACGTAATGCAGGCCGGCGGGCCAGTCTCCGTCACCACGCACTTGGGCGGCATGGCGGCCGGTTTCGCCTACATGAAACTGCGTCCCATGACGCTGCGCTGGAGTTGGCAGCGCCGCGGCCGCAGAGTGAAGCGGGAAAAGAGCAAGGTCAACCCGGACGCGCCCGCGGGGACCGGCGACGAGAAGAAGCTCGCCGACGCGATAGACAATATTTTCAAGTTTCAGGACAAGGAAAAGCGCTAAATTGAGTGGGACAATGGGCTGAAAATGTTCGGGATGGCGAATGTTCAGGAACTGATGATGATCTTTTTGGTCATCGCCGTGCTCAGCGCGACGGGTCTGTGGCCCCGCATCATCCAGGGCCTGCGCGAGTTGCGCGGCGACGCGCCTCCGCGCCAGGACATGAGCAGCCAGGAACTCGACATGTGCTACAAGATTCTCGGGCTGTCGCCGGGCTCTTCGTGGGAAGAAATCGAGAAAGCCTACCGCCGCAAGGCCCAGGTCCATCATCCCGACAAGGGCGGCGACGAGGACGCCATGCGCGTGTTGAACGACGTCTACAACCGGCTCAAAAAAATCCGCCGCTCGGCGCCGTAGCTCCTATGCGCGACGGCCCCGGTCGTCCTGCTTCGTATTTTCCACGCGCGCGCGGACCTCTTCGATTTCCTCTTTCCACTCGTCCGTGCGTCGTCGTTCCTGCTCGCGCCGTTCTTCGCGCCGCCGGCTGTGGTTGTGCAACCGGTCGTGCAGGAGGCGGGAGAGACTGCGGCGTTCCCGCCCGCCGCGGCGCTCGACCGATCGCCGTTCGTCATCGCGCCGATTGGCGTCCCAGTCCACCGAGTCGTCCTTGCGCGCAAGGTAATACGCGCCCGCGGCCAAGGCAAGCGCGGCCGCGAGAAAGGCCAACCACAGTTCGAGTCCTAAACCGGTCATGAAAAAATTATACCACGTCCTAGGGTTAAACGTGTACTAGCGTGCATTATCTTGCAGGAATGGGGGGTGCCGGCGCCGGGACGAGCGGGTCGAAGCGGACGATCACGAGCGTCATGTCGTCGATCGGGTCCTTGCCGTACATGTGGTGCACGGCGGCGGACTGGATTTCCTCGAGCAGCCCGCTGGGCGCCAGTTTCGCCGCCGCCTTCACGACGGTCTCGAGGCGCTGTTCGCCGAAGAGTTGGTGGTTCGGATCCTGCGCGTCGGTGACGCCGTCGCTGTAGATGACGATGGTGTCGCGCGGGTCGAGGCGGACGGTGACTTCGCTGAAGGTGGCGTCTTTGACGATGCCGAGCGGATAGCCGGCCTCGCTCTCGAGCCAGCGGCTCGCTTTCGTATCTGGATTGGTGAGAAAGGCGGGCGGATGGCCGGCGGAAGCGTAGGTCGCCATGCCGGTCTCTGGATCGAGGACGAGGAGGAAGAGCGTGACGAAGCGGTGCGTCGCGCCGACGCGGCTGAAAAATTCGTTGTTCGTCTGGTAGAGGAGTTCGGCGGGGGGGAGGTTTTGGCTGGACAGTGTGCGCAGGATGCTCGAGCACTGTGTGCTCAGCAGTGCTGCCGAGAGACCCTTTCCGGTCGCGTCGCCCAGCACGATGCCGATCTTGCCGTTGGGGAGTTCGAAATAGTCGTAGAAGTCGCCGCCGACGTCCTTGCTGGGCTGGCTCCAGCCGAGGAGTTCCACGCCCTCGACCCTCGGCGGCGCTTCGGGGAGGAGGGTTTGCTGCAGTTCGGCCGCGATGCGGAATTCGCTCTCGAGCCGCTCGCGGCGGGTGGTTTCCTGACTTAATTCGTGCACGTATTCCTGAATCGAGATTGCCATGGTGTTGAAAGACTGGGCGAGATCGGAGAACTCGTCCTTGCGCTTCATGCGTAGCCGGTAGTTGAAATTCCCCGCGCCGAATTCCTTGGTGCCGCGCGCGAGTTCGATCAGCGGCTTGGAAAGGCCGCGACTGAGAAAAATGCTCGTGATCATCGCCAGCGTGAACATCCGCGCCCACCACCGCGAGGACGCCGATGCGATCGAGGACGTAGCTGAGCTGACGGCTCACGTCGTGTTCGATGTAGAGCGCGTAGGCTTCGCCTGTCGGCGCGAGTTCAAGCGAGTTCACCACCCCGACGTCCCGCCGGCCGCCGATAAAACGCGTATCGTAGCGTTCGTCCTGCGTTAGCGTCGGCAGCTTCGCAAGGAAATCCATGCAGAATTGGGTCACGATTCGCATGTGCTGCGGCGATGCTGACGTGTCGTCGCGATTCACGCTCGCGAGGATTCTACCCTTCGAGTCGACCACCGCCATGATCTTGTACTGCCCACCGTACATGCCCTTGAGCATGAAGCGATCCAGCGCCTTGCTCAGCGCCAGCGGATCGAGGGCCTTGGCGAGTTCTGTCTTGGACATCCCGATGTAGACCGTCCCCGGCCGGTGAGGCAGGGGCGCGTAGACGTTCTGGTCGCTCTGCTCGCCAGGCTGCGGCACTTCGGCGTCGGTTTTGGGCAGGGCGCCCGGGCTCATCACGGGCATGGTGTCGAGCACGGCCGCGGGGGGCTCGCCAGAGGTTGCGATGGGTTTGCCTTGGGCGTCGGTGACGACAATGCTTTCGATGGGCGCGCCGGACGCCGCCGCAGACATCCGCGCGCGGTTGAGGCGCTCATTGAGCGAGGGTCCGCCTGCCGAATCCGGTCGTTCGACGGCTTCGGCCAGCTCCCCAACGAGTTCGGCCTGCATGGCCATCTGATCGGCGATGCGCTGCTGGAAGTAGGGCGGCAGGTCGATGGCGTGGTCGATCGTGGTGTTGGTCATGATATTCATGGTCGCGCCGGCGCGCCAGTTCGCCTGCCACATGTCCACCCCAAGGATGACCAGCACCGCCACGCTGAGCACGGTGATGACGAGGAAAACGAGCGAGACAATCGTTAGATTGAGGCGCGTGCGAAACCGCAGGGCCATTAGGCGCCGGCGTCCTGTGCGATCCAAGCGCCTTCGCTGGCGGCCACCTTGAGCGCGCGCTGGAAACGCGCCACCGCCTCGGCGGTGTCTTCGTCGCCGTGGATATGGAAGAGTTTTTCGAGATTGGTAATGCGGAACACGCGCTGAATCTCGCAGGACAGGCAGCACAACCTTAACTTGCCGCCTTCGCCTTTTAATGCTTCGCGGATGCGCAAAAGTTCCGTGAGGGCGGCGCTGGAGAGATAGGTGACGTTGCGGAAGTCGAGGAGGAGGTTTAGCCCGCGCTTTCCTTTTACGTAGGCGACGGCTTCGTGGCCGAAGGCGTCGGTATGCGCGCCGTCGAGCGAATCCGTGCCGACGACGGTGCCGAGGGTGATGTCACCCTTGGACTCGAAAGAAATAATACCCGTGGCCGCATCCATTACATCACTCGCCTTCCAGCGCCGAATTAGGCGCAGGCTTCGGAAAATGTCTTCCGGTTAAATATCATTTCGAGGCAGCGGTCCTTGGCGTTAAAGCGGACGTCTTCCATGAATTCCCGGATGAGGCAGACCCCGCGTCCGCCGAATTGCGAACAGTCCGCCATCTTGACGTTGTCCACGTCGAAGCCCTTGCCTTCGTCGTACACGCAAACCTTACAGGTGTCGCCTTCTTCGAAAAACTTCACCCGCACGCGCCGGCTCGGCTCGTTGGCGTTGCCATGGACTACCGCGTTCACGAGCGCCTCTTCGAGGCAGAGACGCGGGGAAAAATCCCGGCTCGGATTGATCCAGCCGCGGTCGGCCAACACCTTGAGCGCTTCAGCCAAGGCGTCTGCCGCCGCGGCCACCGTGCTCGGGAACTCTTTTTCGTAGAAGGGTTTGCTCATGTCTATCCTGGTCACACCCGCCCCACTAAAGGATACCATAGGCGTCAAGAGCGTTAAATCTCGAACGGTTTTCCGGGTCTAAACGTAGCGCCGCCATCTTGGCGGCTGGGGTGGCCGCGTGCGCGCGTGTACGCCCATATTACGTTGCCGCGCTTGTTGCGTTCGTGCCGGCTGGAAGCCGGCGCTACTTTATAGTTTCGTCTGTTGCACCCATTGCTCGAAGGTGGCGGGTGGTCGCGGTTCTTGGATGGGAATTTCGTAAGAGGTGGGGGAGACTTTGCCTCCGGCGCGGGTGATGACTTGTTCGGCGATGCGTTGGCAGGCGGGGATTAGCGTGTTGAAGGAGTAGTCGGTGTAGGAGAATTTCGTGTCGGCCATCTTGGGGATGCCGCCGCTGATCGCGTCGCCGATCGCTTTGAAGCCTTTCATGCAGCCGAGGACGCCGGCGGCGTTGGAGGGGTTGCAGTCGGCGTCTTGTCCGCAGCGGATGGAGACTTCGATGGTCTTGAGGAAGTCACCTTCGCCGTAGAGCAGACCCATGACGATGTAGGCGCCGTTGAGTTTGGCGTCGATGTTGAAGGGATCGCCGGGGCCGCAGTCGACGTCGTCTTGCCATTTCGCTTCGATCTTGTGCCAGGTTTTGAGCCAGTCTTTGGGATCGGCGGCGTGCCAGGCGATGACGTCGCTGATGCACTGGTGGTATTGCGACTCCTTCGGGATGCAGGCGAGTCCGGCGTCGAGGACTTTGCGCACGTCGTGGTCCTCGAAGAAGGCGGCGGCGTACATGCCGGAGACGAACATCCCGCCGTAGACGCCATCGCCGTAGTTCATGATGTGGCCGAAGACTTCGCAGAGTTTGTTGGACTCGTGCGGCAGGCCGGGGCTGATGATGCCGAAAAGGTCGGCTTCGATTTGGAAGTCGATGTCGTCGGCGTGCGCGTTGTAGGTGGGATGGCCCGAGAGCGGCGGGAGGATTCCGGCGCGGATG
>VFKU01000834.1 GCA_009885415.1 Rhodothermota bacterium | reverse complement strand
GGCGTGGGTGCTGATCGGCACGCGTCCGGAACGCTCCTACGGCGACACCCTCTTTAGCCGGCTCGCGACGGTGTATTCCTTGTCGGAGTACGGGAGTTGGGCGATCGCTGATCCCGCGATTGGTCTCAGCAATCCTTTTGAGTCACGGACGATCGACAAGGTCGAAATCGACGGCCGGATTGTGTCGAGTAAACCGCCACTGCTTCCGATTCTGATGATGTCCGAGTTGTTGGTGCTCAGCCCGATCACGGGCTGGCTCTTGGAGGACCCGGGCGATCTGGAATGGGCGGCGTGGATCCTGACGGTGACGTGGTCGGGCGTGCCCTTTGTGATCATGGTGTTATGCGTGTGGTTGAGCGCGCGGCGGTGTCTGCCGGGGCCTGCGGCGGCGCCGCTTTTTCTCGCGTTGGCCGCGGCGGCGGGTACGCAGGCGGCGTCGTACGCGACGGTGTTCAATAACCACGTGATCGCGGCGGCGGGTGTGACGGTGTGTTTTTATTTCGCCCTGCGATTGCACGAGACGGCGCGCTGGGCGGACTTCGTTCTTTTCGGCCTGGGCGCGGGCGTGTGCGCGACGATGGACATTCCCACGGCGATTTACCCCGCGCTGCTGGGGCTGTGGCTCGCGCCGACGCGGTTGCGTGGGCTGCTGATCTTCGCGCTGCCCGCGGCGCTGCTCTTGATGGGGATTCAGACGTCGGCCCTGATCGCGGCGACGGGAAGTCCGCTGCCGGTGCAGATGCACGGCGATTGGTACTTCACCGAGAACAGCTATTGGCGGAACCCGGGCGGCGTGGATGCGTTGGCGGATCCGAAGGGGGTCTATCTTTTTCAGATCACGCTCGGCCGGGCCGGGATGTTCTCATTGTTTCCCGTGACGCTGTTCGGGATCGCGGGTAGCGTGGCGGCGTGGCGATCGCGGGCCGGAGTGATGAGGCCGCTGACGGCGATTGGCGCGGTGGGCACGGCGATCTTGTTCGTGTATTACGCGGCGACGACGAACAACTACGGCGGCGAGGCCTTCGGGTTTCGCTGGTCGATTGCCGCTGCGCCGGTGCTCTTGCTGATGGCGATCCCCGCGATGGCGGGGGTGCGGCGGCCGTGGCATTGGGCGATCGCGGGACTGCTGCTCGGGGTGTCGATTTTTTCGGCGTATCAGGGCGCGCGGCGCCCGTGGGAGTCGGATCGCGAGTGGACGACGAAGGTGTTTGGCGGGAGGTTGTAGGGGGCGCCATGGGAGGAATGGGAATTATGGGACGGATGGGGTGTAGGGCGAACAGAGGCAAATCGCCGATGATGTGGTAGAGAACGATGCGGGCCTATTTGGGGACCAAGAGCGCGCTGAGGATGAAGGACGTGGCATCGCCGAGCTGCGTTGCGCGGATCATTCGGTCGTGGGGGATTGCGTCGAGGTCGAAGTGGAAATGCCTGCGTAGAATCGCGAGCGCCTGCGGGATTTCGTGCACGAGAAAATACTGCTCACCTTTCGGGGCAGCGCGGAAAATTTCGACGGAGAAATACGCACGGCCGCGGTCCTTGCGCACCAGGCGGTGCATTTCTTCGGCATGTCCCTCCATTTGTACTCGGAACAATTCCGTACGCAATTCCTCCATGAGGTGGAGCAAGCGGTCTTCTTTGTGAAGGATTGCGTCGCGGCCGAATTTTAGCTCCAACAGCATCGCAAAATAGGTGTAGGGCTCCGCGTCGAATTGCGAGGCGACCATGTGTAAGCTTCCCCTTTTATGAGACAGGCTGTAAGTAGAGATTTTCTGGCACACTTT
>VFKU01000470.1 GCA_009885415.1 Rhodothermota bacterium | reverse complement strand
GCGATCTCGTTCACGTCGAGCGTGGAGGTGTTCGTGGCGAGCACCGCGCCGGGCTTGGCGACGGCATCGAGCTTTTTGAAGACTTCCTTCTTGATGTCCATCTCTTCAAAGACGGCCTCGATGATGAAGTCGGCGGTCTTGAAGTCGTCGTAGGACAGCGTCGGCTTGATGAGCGCCATGCGCTTGTCCATTTCGGCCTGGGTCATGCGGCCCTTTTCGACCGTCGCCGCGTAGTTCTTGCGGACGATGCCCATGCCCTTGTCGAGCGCGTCTTTCGTCATATCGAAGAGAAAGGTCGAGACGCCTGCCGCGGCGAAGTTCATCGCGATGCCGCCGCCCATCGTGCCCGCGCCGAGTACGGCGGCCTGCTTGACGTCGAGCGCCTTGACTTCCTTGGGCATGTCGTCCACTTTGGCCGCGGCGCGTTCGGCGAAGAAGATGTGGCGCTGCGCGGCGGATTGATCGGAGGTCATCAGCTCGGTGAAAAGCTCGCGTTCGCGCTTCATGCCTTCGTCGAAGGGCAGCGTGCAGGCGGCTTCGACCGCGTCGAGACAGCGTTGCGGCGCGAGGAAGCCGCGCTTGGACTTGTTCAGCTCCTTGCGCGCGGCGGCGAAGATCGCCGAGTCGACACCGGAGACCTTGTCGTCCATGTCGCGCACTTTGCGCAGCGGCGCGTGCGCGGCGATCATCTTTTCGGCAAACCCGATCGCGCCAGTCTTGAGATCGCCGTCGATGATCGCATCGACGAGTCCGGCGGCTTTCGCTTCGGCGGCGGAGATATGCCGGCCGCTGGTGATCATTTCGAGGGCTTTCTCGGGGCCGACGACGCGCGGCAGGCGCTGCGTGCCGCCCGCGCCGGGCAAGAGGCCGAGCAAGACTTCCGGCAGGCCGCACTTTGCGGTCGCGACGGCGACGCGGTAGTGACACGCGAGCGCGACTTCGAGTCCGCCGCCGAGCGCCGTGCCGTGAATCGCGGCGACGACCGGCTTCGGGCAGCCTTCGATCTGGTCGAGCACGGCATGGAGCCACGGCTCGACGGGCGGCTTGCCGAATTCGGTGATGTCGGCGCCGGCGATGAAGGTGCGTCCGCCGCAAATGAGCACGACGGCCTTCGCGGAGGAATCGGCCGCGGCGGCCTTGAAGCAGTCGTATAGGCCCTGGCGAACGGCCAGGCCGAGCGCGTTAACCGGCGGGGAGTCGACGGTGACGATGGCGACTTCGCCCTGCTTGGAAAGCGTTACAACTTCGCCCATGAGCGTACCTCTCTTGATTCGGTTGGAAGGGTGGGCCCGCCGGAACGGGCCGAAAGACTGAGAGGGCAGAGTACCCAACGGGACGCTAAGCAGTCAACAGCGCCGAGCGCGTGACAATGCGCTTGCGTGCGGCGGGGAAAAGGAATAGTCTGGGATTAGCTGGGAAGACGCGCGGTGGCGTATGGAGCCGCGCGGGTCCTTGGGACGCGGTGCGTGGCCCCGGGAGGCTAGCTCCATGATTGAAGTGGTTTGTCCGCGCTGCCATCAGAGTTTGCATGTGTCCCCCGTGGACATCGGCACCACCGGCTCCTGCTCGAAGTGCCACGGCCACATTTCCATCCTCGACCCGACGATTCCCGTGCCGCGATCGGAAGCGCCGCCCTCGTCTCTCGTGGGCGACGCGGGCCCCTCGGCGCTGGGCGTCATCGAGCGCAAAATTCAAAAACAGCCCGTCGCGCCGCAGGGAAAAATCACTCGCGGCTCGCTGCAATACGAGATGATGGTGCGGATGCTGATCGATCTCAATCAGCTCAACGCCCTGCTCCGCTTCAAACGCGCCGAGATCCCGCAGAAGCCGGAGTACGCCAAAGAACTCGAAGAGCGCAAGGTCTGGTACGGCAAGATGGAGACCTTCGGCGACGCGCTCATCGAGTCGAACATGAAGTGGCGCTTCGACAACATCAAGGACGCGGTGATGCGCCTGAACGATCCGGAATACGCGCAAGCCATGCACCAGTTGACGAAGAATTTTGAGGACGTCACGTTGCTGACGACGGCGGGTGTCGTCAAAGCCGTCGAAATTACCAAGGAAAAATTGATCGCGCTCGGCGAGCACACCTCGAAGTCGGGCTTCGGCGCGAACACCGCCGCGAGCGGGTAGTGCGGAGGTGGGCACGTGAGTGAGAGCGCGCAAAGGAATCGCGCCGGACGCTGGATAGTGTTACTGTCTTCGATGCTGTCTCTCACATTCTTTGCTTTTCTTCTTTCCCCGGCGCTCCGAGGTTTTACCGAGATCCTTCGATCAGGGTCTTGGGAACGCTTCCCCTCCATGATTACTTTTTTTCTCTTCGGATCTGCCGGACTAGCGATTGAGCTATACGTGTTTCGACGCGTCTATGCAGCAAAATCGATACGCCTCAGCGACGGATGGCGAATTGTCCAGATTTTCTTGTCCACTTTGTTCGGAACCTTCTTCCTCATTGTTTTCCCGATTTCAAGCGTCGTCAGTTTCCCCGAGACTCACCGCCACATTATCGAGCAGGACCGCGAATTTAAGTCTATCGTTGGAAGCTTTGCCGCGTTCGACCATGTACTTAGTGTCGTGATCGAACTGGCGTTTCTGTGGGTGTTTATTTCCTTGGGTATCTCCATGTTGAAGGTGGTGCGCAGGGCGCTTGACCGACTAACCAGGCCCGAGTCTGGCCCCAATCACGACGTGCCCGCGGCCGTCGTGTAGTTCGACCAGACACAAAATTTTCCACCAGAGGATGAGAATATGACCGAACCCGTAAAGCGCAAGCGTTGGCGGCTGTCGCCCTTCTTCATGGTACTTGGAGCCTTCGTCGGGCTCGTGGCGGCCGGTGCGATCGGGATCGTGCTGCCGTCGCGCGCGGAGGCGAACTCGCTCCGTGAGGAATTTCGGGCGCGGGGCTTTCCGACGTCAACTGCAGAACTCGACACGTGGTATGCGCACGTTCCAGATGCCGAGAACGCCGCGCTAGGCTTTCTCGCGGCGGCGAAGGCCGGAGTGCAGGAGAGTGAAGAACTGCTTCCGATCATGTGCACGGGGGAATCGTGCCCGGGTCTCGATCTGAGCAGCGCCGAGACGCTCGCGCGCTCGGAGGCGCTGGTGGCGAAGAATTCGAAGGCACTGGAATTGGCGCATGCCGCTGCAGGGCTGAAGTCCTCGCGGTATCCGATCGACCTTAACGTTTGGCCGCCCGCCGCCAACTATTACGAACAAAACGAGGCAGTCACTTGGGTCGCGCGCTTGGTGATTCTCGAGGCCGCGGTTGCCGCGCACAAGGGGGACGCGGAACGCGCGACGGAAGCGCTGGTGGCGGGATTTGCCTGCGCGCGTTCGGTGGGCGGCACACCGATCCTGCACTCGCAACTGGTCGCACTGAGCATCCACCGGCGGGTGGAAGAAGAAGCGATGGCGAGCCTTAGGCACGTCTCGTTTTCCTCGACCCAATTGGATCGGCTGTCGGCTGCGGCGCGCGACATGCGCGCGAGTATTTCCATTTCGCGGGCGGTGGCGGGTGAAAGCGTCTTTGGGCTCTTCACGGATTCGCCTGCGAACCCGCTGTCGTGGCCCACAGGAAGATACGACCGGACCCAACTAGGCAAACTGGTGCAGATGCTACTCGCGGCCGCAGACGCGCCCATGGCCGAGGGACTGCCGGTTTTCGAGCGCATCGAGAAACAAAAGCACGACCGCCTCACCAAAATGACGAGTCCGATGACGGACCTGATGGCCCCGGCCTTTTCGCGCTTGGGCTCTGGGTTGATGTCGGGAATTGTCCGGCTCGAATTGTTCAACCTGGTCCTCGCGATCGAGAAGTACCGTCTCGCGCGCGGGTCCTCGCCCGCTCTGCTGGTCGAACTCGTGCCGGACTTCGCCGCCACGATCCCGCGCGACCCGTATGGGACCGCCCCCTATCGCTACGTGCGGGAAGAAAAGGGCTACGCCGTTTACAGCCTGGGCTACGATCGGCACGACGACGACGGCGTGCCGATGAAGAAGACGCGTCTCGGCGATATGGGGTTTCATGTGGCGCACTAAGCGTGGCTGAAGTCCAACGTGGAAACGGCGTCTCTCCGCTTGGCTCGAACCGATCGCTCCCCTCGATTCAGTATATCTATACGTCCCACTCCGCACGATGCTAGGATGAACCATGCCAACTTGGGAGACAGCGCAATGAAGCCTTTGCAGAGTCTATTTTTCCCCGCCGCATTTGCTCTCACCGCGACGTTTGCGCTCGCGCCAGGCTTCGCGGAGGACAGCCATCCGCTGCCGATGGCGAAGCCGGAGACTGTCGGGATGTCGGCGGAGCGGCTGGCGCGCATCGGTACGCGGATGCAGTGGTACATCGACCAGAAGCTGGTGCCGGGGACGGTGACGCTGGTGGCGCGCAAGGGCAAGGTGGTGCATTTCGAGGCGCGCGGGCAGCGGTGGGTCGAGCAGAACCAGCCGATGAAGGAGGACACCATATTCCGCATCGCGTCGATGACGAAGCCGATCACGTCGGTCGCGCTGATGATGCTTTTCGAGGAGGGAAAGTTTCAGCTTAACGACCCGATCGCGAAGTGGCTGCCGGAGTTCACGACGATGCAGGTGGCCGTGCCGACGGAGGGCGATCAAGCGGGGGTGCCGTACAAGCTCGTGCCGGCGGACAAACCGATCACCGTCGAGCATGTGCTCACACACACGGCTGGCTTCGCGAACAGCTATCGCAACGCCATCACGATGCCGATGGAAGCCAAGGCCTCTGCGCGGCAGTCGCCGGACGAGACGGTCGCCGACTACGTCAAGCGGCTCGCGGCGCTGCCGCTGAATTATCAGCCGGGCACGAAGTGGGAGTACAGCCGCGCGACCTGCGTCGTGGGGCGGCTGGTCGAGGTGATGAGCGGGATGACGCTGGACGAGTTTTTCCGCGAGAGAATATTCAAGCCGCTCGGCATGAACGACACGTATTTCTATCTGCCGCAGGAAAAGCTGGACCGCTTCGTCGCGATGTATCAGCCGGAAGGCGACGACAATCACATCGCGCTCGCCGAAGCGCCGGACGCCGAAAGCCGCTTTGTGAAGGAGCCGCACAATTATTTCGTGGGCTCGGGTGGGCTAGTCTCGACCGCGGCGGACTACTGGCGCTTTCACCAGATGATGCTCAATGGCGGCGAACTGAATGGCGTGCGCATCCTCGGGCGCAAGACGGTCGAGCTAGTGACCAGCAACCACACGCGCGACCTGCCGATCTGGCTGCGCGGGCCCGGCGGCGGCTTCGGCCTTGGGTACAGCGTCACCACCGACGTCGGCGAGGCGAACTCGATGGCCTCCGTCGGCACCTTCGGCTGGGGCGGCGCATACTGCACCTACTTCTGGGTCGACCCGAAGGAAGAGGTCGTCGGGATCATCATGACCCAGGTGCGGCCCTACACCCACATCAACATCCGCCAGGATTTCCAGAATCTGGCGATGCAGGCAATCGTGGATTAGACTGGTGCCGGGAGCGAAGGCCCATGTCAACCGCCGTCATATCAGCGCCTAGGTCGGGAACGGCCGTCCGCGCCCTGATGGGCCTCAGTGTGATTGTTTACGGGTGGCTGGCATATCGAATGGCCCTGATCATCGCATACGATTACGTGATGAATCCGTCAGGGCGAGCGAACTTCGACGAGAATTTCCTACAAGAGCTCGCCCTCGAGGGTACACTGATCTTTGCTTTCGCGTTGAGTCTGCGAGCCGTGTTCCGGATCTGGTCCGGGGTAGAGAGTTCCTCGCGCAATGTGTGGAAAGTAATCGAGGCGCAGCTTCGATTGTTCATTGGCAGTGAACTGCTCATATACATGTCGGTTGGCCCGATTGTTAGCTTCCCGCGCGACTACGAACGAAGATTGGAATCCTGGAACCGGAATCTCCCAGGAATCGACATGACGCTGAGAAAGATAGCGTTTGTTGGGATGGCGTTTCTTGGCACGATTGCGTGTCTCACCGCCGGGCTCTATCTCGTGTGGAGTTTTCAACAAATGATTGATCGGAAGTTTCGCCCGCGATCAGGATCGTGACGCCGAGAGTACAGATGCACGAATGTCCGATTCTTCCGCTTACTCGTCCAAACCCGTAGCAATCGTCCGCAGCCTGCGCGACCGGCGCCTTGATGATAACTGGGGCTCCGTCGAGTCAGTGATCGAACTGGATGCGGCACGTATTGCACGTATTTCTGGGTCGACCCGAAGGAAGAAGTCGTCGGGATCGTGATGACTCAGGTGTGGCCCTACACGCATATCAATATTCGCCAGGATTTTCAGAATCTGGCGATGCAGGCGATTGTGGATTAAGATCGAGAGCGCAACACAGAGGCACAGAGAACACAGAAAGAACACTATCGAGCATGCCTGGATCGACCACCCCGAATAACCCTGAGAACTCGCCAAAACGTGCACATGTTGTTGCCGTAGCGACCGTCGTGGCGGTATCTCTTGCTGGGTTTGTGACTGCGGCCATAGCCATACTGATTCGCAATGATCCTATGGCGTTTCGCCTTGTCAGAATTGAATGGGTTATAGGAACAACATCGCTGCTGCTGTTAATCGTCGGTTCATGGGCTTTGTACAACCTCGCGCCGATTCGATTTCGCCATCCTCTTGCCTCGCTTGCGTATTTTTTGCTCTTTGCTCCATGGCTCGTTTTCTTCGTCTTGTCTGTTTGGGGGTTGATTGGCGAGCTTACAGCGCCACAACAGAAAGATGGCTCCGGTGATCTTTTGTTTGCTTTTGGAATGGTTGTAGTCTGCGGGTTGAACTCCGCTTGGCTCGGAAAGCGAAGCTGGAATCATTTCAAAGCTGCGCGACGTCATCGATAGTCGTCGTAGAAATCCTATGGCCGATCCGGTCAGACAGGCACAATGCTTCGAAGAAGCGTTCCAATATTCTAGATTCCCGCGATTTCGGTTAGAATTGGAGAGAGAACGACATCAACGAGGCGGTAAACGTGGCAGAGCTTTTCACCATTGGACATTCAAACCATCCCGCAGAACAAGTGGTGGGATTGCTGCATCAGTACGAAATCGCGCTGGTGGCCGATGTGCGCTCGGTGCCGCAGAGTCAGTACACGCCGCAGTTCAACCGGAAGGCGATCGAGGGGACGCTGCGCCGGGCGGGAATCGAGTATCTCTTCTTGGGCGATGAGCTGGGCGCGCGCCGCTCGGAGGAGATTTGTTACGTCGGCGGCCAGGCGCGTTACGACAAGATTGCGACGTTGCCGGCCTTCAAGCGCGGCCTTGAGCGGATTGCGAAGGAACACCGGAGCCGCCGGATCGCGTTGATGTGTTCGGAGGCGGACCCGATTACGTGCCACCGGACCGTGCTGGTCTGCCGGGAACTGAAGAAACTCGAGCCGGGCCTGAGCGTCGTCCACATTCTCGGAGACGGCACGACCGAAACGCAGGAGCAGGCCGAGGAGCGGCTGATCGCGTTGCACAAACTGGCGCCGGAACTCTTCGGCGAGTTGTCGTCGCACGAGGGCCTGGTCGCGCGGGCCTACGACTTGCAGGCCGGAAAAATCGCGTACACCAGCGAAACGGCGGAACCGTGAAACTCTTCACAGTCGGATTCACGCAGAGGACCGCCGAAGATTTCTTTGCGCGTTTGCAGTCGGCGGGCGTCCGGCGCGTGGTGGATGTCCGGCTGAACAACACCTCTCAGATTGCAGGCTTCGCAAAATCGCGCGACCTGGAGTTTTTTCTGCGGGCCGTGCTGGGCGTCGGCTATGCGCATCTGCCGGAATTCGCGCCGACGCAGGACATCCTCGATGCGCTCAAGAAAAAGAAGGGCGCGTGGGCGGATTACGAGCGCGCGTTTGAGTTCCTGATTCGCGAGCGAGACATGGCCGGCATCGCGGCGGCCAAACTGCTCGACGGCGATTGTCTGTTATGCAGCGAATTTACGCCGGAGCACTGCCATCGGCGGTTAATCACGGAACACCTTCAAAGGAAACTCTCGGGGATTGAGGTGATTCATCTGTGAACATGACGCGGCTCGTCGTACTCGCCAACTCGCGGAAGCAAGGCAATCGCTGTCTCGCGGGGATTGATCTCGCGACCGGGAAATGGGTCCGCCCCGTGACCGCGGAGGGGGACGGGAGCATCACGCTGAAGGCGATGGAGCGCGCGGGCTGCGTGCCGGCGCTCCTGGATATCGTCGAGATGCCGCTGGACGCAAGCGGCCCGGATTATGGATTCGAGAGCGAGAACAAACTTATCCGAAGGGGAAAGTGGCGCCGCATCGGTACGGCGACGGTCGATGATGTAAACAAATTCGCGATTCGGCCGACCTGCATTCTGCACACCGGCGGGAATTGCGTCGCCCCGGAAGTCATGCACGCGAAACCTTTTGATGAGCGCGTTACGCTTCAACTGGTCCGGACGAAGGGCTTCGCAATCCGGGAAGAGTGGTTCTACGACAAACGGAGCTGGATTGGAATTGTGCCCTCGGGCAAAAACCATCTCGAGGTGAAGATCACCGATCTGGCCTTCTGCGAGAAACTCAGAAACGGACATAAGCCGTCCGGCTCCTGCCTTCTCACGATGAGTCTGAGCATGCCCTACAGCCCCGTGCCCGAGCGCCCGCCGCTGTGTTGGAAGCTGGTCGCGGGCGTGATCGAACTGCCCGCAGAGTGAGCCCAGCGGCCAGCGAAAACCCAAGCCGTCTCATCGTCCGCTCCTTCGGAGCTGGATCATGGTGAGCGGGATGGGGATCGAACCCATGACCAACGGATTAAAAGTCCGATGCTCTACCAACTGAGCTACCCGCTCGGGACGCCGCGCAAAGGAGTGGGGCGAGCCGCATGGGCTCGCCGAATTACGCGGTAGTGTAGCTTTCGGCGGCAAAGAGCGTCAAACGGCGCCGCGGATGCACGCGGCCATCATGCTGCCGGGACAGCTTTAGCCGCGGATTTTACGAATTGGACGGATCGATTTTCGCGCAGGCATGGATTGATCGGGATGAGCTGGAGATGATCCGTTCAATCCGTCTAATCCGTGGCTGAGGGCTTATCGGACGCCGTGGATGATCGCGTCGTAAAGCGCGATCAGTTCCTGGTGCACCTCGAAGGCGACCGGCGGGCGGCGTTCGCGGTGGAAAAATCCCAGATCGCAGGCGTCGGTGTCCGCCTTGAGCTCGCCTTCCCATTCCTCCACGCGGTAGCCGAGCACGATCACGCCGCCCGACATCCGGCTCGGCCGCGTGCTGACCCCAAGCAGCGTCGCCTTGCGCCCGACGAGTCCGGTCTCCTCCTGCAACTCGCGCAGCGCGGCCTCCTCCGTCGTCTCGCCGAGTTCGACGAATCCGCCGGGCAGCGTCCACATCCCCTTGCGCGGCTCAATCGCGCGCTGGACCATGAGCAGTTCGCCGTCCGGATTCGTCAGAAAGCAGCACGCCGCGGGCACGGGGTTCGAATAATAAAATCGCCCACACGTCGCGCAGTGCGGCCGGAGGCCCTGCCCGTCGTCCGCCTCGATCAACTTCCCGCCGCAAATCGCGCAGAAGTTCCAGGAGAATATGCCGTAACTACTACTCACTTCGCGTGCTTCTTGATCATCTTGTCGTAGTTCGGCGCGCTGTTGCCCTTCGATCCGCCCGTCGACCACTTCACCGCGTCGTTCAGCATCTTGAGGAAGGTCTCATTGCTCCAGACGTCCTCGCGGTGGCCCATCGCCGTGTAGAAGATGCGGCCCGCGCCCTGCTCCTTGCACCACACGATCGGATACGCCGGGATGTTGTATTGCTCCTGCTTGGCGCGTTCCTCGCCCGGATCGAGCATCGCAAGCACGTGCATGTTCGCCGTGTCGAGGTGCGCAAGGTGATCAAATACCCGGACGGCTCGGACGCCTTTGTGATCGCATGGTGACACTGTC
>VFKU01000891.1 GCA_009885415.1 Rhodothermota bacterium | reverse complement strand
GATTCGAGGGGGAGGGTCGCGCTCCCGCGCGACTGCACGCTTCCACCGGGCGCATCCAAACGGTTAACGCTACGGTCGAGCGGGAGCTCGACCCTCCCATACCGTCAAGAGTCCTTCTCACATGCTTGATCTGAAATTCATTCGCGAAAACCCCGACGCGGTCAGCGCCAGCCTGGCCTCGCGCCGCAACTCGACCGTCGATATCGACGCGATCCTCGGCGCGGACGAAACGCGCCGCAAGCTCCAGCACGAGATGGATCAACTCCGCGCCGAGCAAAACAAGGCCTCGCAGGAAATCGGTCGACTCAAAAAGGCCGGCCAGGACGCCTCCGCCCTGCTCTCCGCCATGCACGACCTCGCCGCACGCATTAAGGACATCGAAGAACGCTCCACCGCCACCGAGGCCCAACTCAACGAGTCCCTACTGGTCATACCGAACTTGCTTCACCCCTCCGTGCCGGTCGGCGCAGACGAAGCCGCGAACCGCGTCGAGCGCGTCGTCGGCCAGCCGCGCACCTTCGACTTCGAGCCAAAAGATCACGTCGACCTCGGCGAAGCGCTCGGCATCTTCGACTTCGAGGCCGGCGCTAAACTCGCCCGCGCCCGCTTCAACGTCTCCAAAGGCCTCGGCGCGCGACTCGAACGCGCGCTCATCAATTTCATGCTCGATATCCACACGGGAGAGCACGGCTACACCGAAATCCTGCCGCCCTTCATGGTGAACTCCGCGGCGATGCAGGGCACGGGGCAACTCCCGAAATTTTCGGCGGACCTCTTCAAGATCGCGGGCGACTACGACCTCTGGCTCATCCCGACCGCCGAAGTCCCGCTCACCAACCTACACGCCGGTGAAATCCTCGACGAGAAACTGCTTCCGATTTACTACGCCGCGCATTCGCCCTGCTTCCGAAGCGAAGCAGGATCCTACGGCAAAGACACGCGCGGAATGCTCCGCCAGCACCAGTTCAACAAAGTCGAACTCGTGAAGCTCTGCAAACCCGAGACCTCCTTCGACGAGCTCGACAAACTCGCCGCGAACGCCGAGGTCATCCTCCAGCGCCTCGAACTGCCCTACCGCGTCATGACCCTGTGCAGCGGAGACACCGGATTCTCCGCCGCAAAAACCTACGACATCGAAGTCTGGCTCCCCGGCCAAAACAAATACCGCGAGATCAGCTCCTGCTCCAACTGCACCGACTTCCAGGCCCGACGCGCCAACCTCCGCTTCCGCCGCGCCGGCGCCAAGAAACCCGAATACGTCCACACCCTCAACGGCTCCGGCCTCGCCGTCGGCCGCACCGTAATCGCCATCCTCGAAAACTACCAGCAGCCCGACGGTTCAATCCTCATCCCCGAGGCCCTGCAACCCTACCTAGGCGCCGAGCGCATCGGGAAAGCCTAAGTCGCCCGTCCCCGTCAATCCTGGACTTTTTCCTCCAGTTCAGGTAGACTAAGTCCGGTTAGCTAAGCCAAGGTAGCCTCTCATGACCCAAGCCAATATGCACGAAGCGAAAACGAATCTCTCTAAGCTCGTCCAACAGGCGCTGGACGGTGAGGAAGTCATCATCGCAAACAACGGCACCCCCTTGGTCAAACTCGTTCCCTACGAACCGACAATAAAACAGCGTCCCGCGCCGGGTCTACTCAAAGGCAAGATTTGGATCGCGGATGATTTCGATGAGACCTCGCAAGAAATCATCGACCTCTTTGAAGGCAAAGAAGACAACACGGATTGGTCGCGTTGACCCGCCTCCTCTTCGACACGCACGCCTTTTTGTGGTGGCTCGAGAGTGACACTCCCAGGCTCCACCCCGACGCCATCGCGGCGATCACGAACGCGCAGAATATCGTCTGCGTCAGCGTTGTCAATGCATGGGAGGTCGCGATCAAAATCTCCACTGGAAAGCTTCGCATGACACACCGATTCGCCGATCTCGTCGAACATTACGGCTTCTCCACTCTGCCCGTCTTACTTCCGCACGCGGCCGCCGTACAGACACTCCCGCTTCATCATCGCGATCCTTTCGATCGAATGCTGATTGCGCAGGCGCGGGTCGAAGGACTGACCCTCATTACGCGCGATCCCAACATGCGCAAATACGACGTCCCTATTCTCCCCGCATGAACCCCGCCGACCTCGATCGCGCCGCCACTGCCATCAGCGCCGCCCACGAAGTCATCGCCTCCACAGGCGCCGGCATCAGCGTCGAAAGCGGCATCCCCGATTTCCGCAGTGCAGGCGGGCTCTGGAGCCGTTACGCCCCCGACGAATACGCCTCCATCGACGCCTTCCTCGACAACCCCGAGAAAGTCTGGCGCATGTGGCGCGAACTCCACGAGCAAGTCTCCGATTGCGCGCCAAACCCAGCGCACCTTGCGCTCGCGCGACTGGAAGCCGCCGGCCGTCTCAAGGCCGTGATCACGCAAAACGTCGACAACCTCCACCAGGCCGCGGGCAGCCGCCGCATCATCGAGTACCACGGCAATGCGGGCCACGTCGTCTGTCTCGAATGCGCGCATCGCCGGCCGCTCACGCGCGAGATGTATGAGCGCGGCACGCCGCATTGCGTCTGCGGCGGACTCCTCAAACCGGACGTAGTCATGTTCGGCGAGATGATTCCGCAGCAGGCGATGCTCGCCGCACACGCGCTCGCGCTGTCGGCGGAGGTCGTGATCGTCGTCGGCACTTCCGCCCAGGTCTATCCCGCGGCCAGCCTGCCCCGGACGGCCAAGGAACACGGCG
>VFKU01000519.1 GCA_009885415.1 Rhodothermota bacterium | reverse complement strand
GCGGCCATCACGTCGTGTACCGCCGGATCGATCGCGACGACCTGGCCACCGAGGGCGGTCCATAGTTCACAGACCGCGGCGTGGGCGTCCGGCGCGTGGCTGTTCATTGCTTCGACGAAACAGATGCTGCCCATATAGAGATCCGCATCCGCGTGCTCGGGGCCGAATTTTTCGGAGCCGCTCATGGGGTGGCTGCCGACGAAACGATAGGGTTCGGCCCAGGCGCGGCGCGCGTGGGCGCAGATGTCGCGCTTGGTGCTGGCGACGTCGGTGACGACGGCGGACTTTCGGCAAAGCGGACGTATCGCGTCGAGGTAGTCCGGAACTTTCGCGGCGGGCGTGCAGAGGACAATTAAATCGGATTGCGGCACGGCATCGGCCGGTGCCGCGAAGGCCTCGTCGATCGCGCCGAGCGCGAGCGCCTTTTGCAAGGTTTCGGGCCGGTGAGCGACGCCGAGCACGCGCCGCGCGAGTCCTCGTTTCTTCAGCGCGAGTCCGAGCGAGCCGCCGAGCAGCCCGACCCCGATCACGGTGACCGTATCGAAGCGCGGCGACACGAGAGATCAGCCTACGCCGTGGAGCGGCGCCTGGGCCGCGTGCAGGGCTTCGGCGAGCGTAAAGGTCTTCAGGTACAGTGCGCGGCCGATGATCACTTCGTCGACGCCGCCGGCTTCGAGCGCGCGCACGGCGTGCACGTCGGCCAGCGAACTCATGCCGCCGGAGGCCGTGACCGGGATTTCTACGGCGAGCGCAACCGCGCGGGTCATTTCGAGGTTGGGGCCTTGCATCATGCCGTCGCGCAGAATGTCGGTGTAGATAATGCGCGCCGCGCCCGCATCCGCCACGCTTCGGGCGAAATCCACCGCGGGCGTATCGGTCACGTCGAGCCATCCGGCGAGCGCGACCTGTCCGGCCTTCGCGTCAATGCCGACGGCGAGGCGGGGTCCGAGGCGCGCGGCGGCCTGCTCGAGGAGGGCGGGATCGTTGTGGGCGGCGGTGCCGAGGATGACGCGATCGACGCCGATGTCGGCGAGGAGATCGATGGTGCGCAGATCGCGGATGCCTCCGCCGACTTCGACGCGGACGCCGGCGGCGATCATGGCGCGGAGTTCACGCTCGATGCAGCAGCGGCCGGCCTTGGCGCCGTCGAGGTCGACAATGTGAACGAGCTCGGCGCCCTGGTCACGCCAGGAGACGGCCTGCTCGACGGGGTCCTCGGCGAAGACGGTCTCGCGGCCGTAGTCGCCCTGGACGAGATTGACGCAGCGCCCTCCGCGGATGTCTACGGCGGGCAGGACGCGCATCAGGCCGTACCGAGTTGCGCCTTGGCCGCCTGGACGATCAGCGTAAACGCGGCGGCGTCGCGCACGGCGATGTCGGCGAGCATCTTGCGGTTGATCTCGATCTTCGCCAGGCGCAGGCCCGCCATGAAACGGCTGTAGGTGAGGCCGTGGGCGCGCGCGGCGGCGTTGATGCGCGTGATCCACAGCTTGCGGAAGTCGCGTTTCTTCACACGGCGATCGCGATAGGCGTACTGCCCGGCGTGATCGACCGCCGGCTTGGCCGTGCGGAACAGGCGATGGCGGCTGCCGCGGAAGCCCTTGGCGAGCTTCATCACCTTGCGGCGGCGGTTGCGTGACGCTGGAGCGTTTGTAGCGCGTGGCATGACGGTTCACCTCGTTCGTTTCGGCCCGCGGACGGGCGCTATTTCATTTTCAAGACTTGGAGCGCGGCGCGTTTAGGTCCGGCCGTAGGGCAGGCAAAGCTCAAGGCGCTTCTGGTCGGCGGACGTAGCGACGACGACCCGGCGCAGACTGCGTTTACGCTTCGCGCCCTTGCTCGCCATTTTGTGGCGGCCGCCGGCGCGCTTGAACTTGAACTTACCCGACTTGGTCATGCGCACGCGCTTGGCCACGCCTTTTTTCGTCTTCATCTTTGGCATTTCTACTCTCCTGGCCGGGCGCACCCGGCGCAACGGCTGTTGGGTCTACTGCGTCTTCGTTGGCGATATCACAATGCTCATGTTCCGGCCTTCCATTCGCGTCCGCCGCACATCGGGCTGATCTATGATCAAACCCTTGACGGCCTCGACGATCCGCGCGAGGAGGTCGGTCCCGAATTCCGGATGGGCCATTTCGCGTCCGCGAAACATGATGGTCAGCTTGACCTTGTTTCCTTCCGCGAGGAATTCTTTAACGTGGTTCGTCTTGAATTCGAAATCGTGT
Source organism: Rhodothermota bacterium (assembly GCA_009885415.1). Taxonomy (GTDB): domain Bacteria; phylum Hydrogenedentota; class Hydrogenedentia; order Hydrogenedentales; genus VFKU01. Next base: position 3,117 of record VFKU01000519.1, on the reverse strand, counting down.
TCGGAAATCTTCGGCCGGTACTTAATCTCCTTGATAATAATAATGTGCTGGTGCTTGCGCGCTTCTTTCGCGCGCTTGCTTTGCTGATACCGGTATTTGCCGTAGTCGATCAACCGGCAAACCGGCGGCTGCGCCAATGGCGCGACCTCGACGAGATCCAACCCCCGTGTTTCCGCTTCACGAACCGCATCTTCGGGGCGCATGATTCCGAGTTGTTCGCCCTTCTCGTCAATCACTCGGACCTGCGGACACCGGATTTGTTCGTTGATCCGGGTCTTGTCGGATTTTACTGGCTTGGTGGTGATGCGCGCATCCTCCTGTGTTGCCCACCGGCCCGGCGACCCGCGCGCCTTAGCGTGGAGTCGCGGGACGAAAAAAAATCTCGCGCGGCCGGGCATTCCCCAGCCGCGCGAGACAGATTACACCTGCGTCTGTATCGTCAACCCGTCGAGCGCACGCAAGCGTGGCTGCCGGGTGAGAAGCCGGGGGCTTCTGCTTAGAGCCGATAGGGTAGCAAATAGCGGCGGGGCGGGTCAATTCCAGGCGTAGACGAGAGAGAGGTAGTACGAAGTGTCGAGATATTCGATACCCGGCAGCGGCTGCGCGTCGTATTCGTTTCGCACGCCGAGGCGAAGTTTCCAGCCGGAAACATTGCTCAGCGGAACGTCGGCGGCGTTCTCGGCCTCGAGGCGCCAGTATCCGGTATCGCCGGGGTCGACGAAATACGTGAGCGTGCTGGTGTAGCGCAGCCATCGGCGGAGGTCGAGGCGATAGTCATAGCCCGCCTCAGCCAGCGGCTTGTCCTCCGAAGTGCCGTCGCCGAATTCTTCGTGCTGGTAAGCGGCGCCCAAGCGGACCTTGAGGTCTTGGCCAGGATTGCGAAGGAGGAAATACCCCAGACCGCCCGCGAGTGTCGAGCGGAGGTCGAGGTTTTCGAATTCGTCGTATTCGAGTTCGAGGCGGGTGAACGCGAAGAGCCGTGGCGAAAGATCACGCTCGTAGCGCAGGCCGGCGAGAATTTCGCTCCGCGTGCGGACGCTGCTGGATTCTTCGTACTGGCCGCGAAGAGAGAGCGTCAGGCGGCCGAGCACGTCGGTCCGCGTGGTGCTGAGCAAGCCGTGCACGTCGAAACGCTCCGTGTTTCCGGAGTTGCCCTTGAGGCCGAGTTCGGCGCGGCCGATCCAGCTTGCGGGCGGCTTCGTGGTGCCGCTGGGAGGCACGGGCACGGCCTCCGCGAGCGCGGAGATTTCGACCACGGCGGGCGTGCCCTCCTGCAGGACTTGCTGGTGGCCGTCAACGTATTGCAGGCGACCGGTATACGCGCCGCCGCCCTTGAGCGTAAGGGTCTGGTCGGCGTCGGTGGTGATGCCGGTGATCTTGTCGAGCGGAATGCGCAAGTCGCCGGCGAACCCGGTCTTCACGACCGCCACGCCTTCCTTAATCACGGTGACCGTCCCGCGCACGAGCGAGCCGTCGAGCAAGTGGACTTCGTCGGCGAGGGTTGGCGGAGAAACAAAGAAGGTCGTAGCGAGAAGGGCGACGAGGAACTTCCTCGCGCGGCGATCGAATGCGATGGATACGGATGGAAACATAATGGCTGCCAGAACGAGTTCAGACGACAAATGGCGTTCCGAATTCAATCGAGGTCTTCGCGCTTGACGCCGTCGAATTCGAGGATGAAGTCTGGGCCGAAGACCATGGAGGGCGTGCGGAAGCCGGGCTGCGCTCCGCCGGTGGCAGCGCGCTTGGCGATGTCCCAGGCGGTCGAGGCCGTCAGGGCGTAGCCCTCGCCGGTGGTGAGGCGGGTGTGCACGGCGCGGCCGGCGGCGTTCTTTGCTTCGCCCCAGAGAAGGGACTTGCCGGTGCGGCGCTCTTCGGCGTTCGGCCCGGCGGGCCCGGTCTGGATCTGTTTTTTGAGCAGCGCTTGCACCGGCCCGGAGCCGATGAGCCAGCCGGCGTAGCGGCTGAGCTTCGCCATCATCTGCAACTGCGCCGGCGCGGCCATGAAGACCTGGATGTTGGGGATGCCGGTGGAGTGGAACGCGGTCGAGACGTCGCCCCAGGGGATGCTCATGGTCTGGATTGGGCCCTTGCCGAAATCGATCTGTTTCATCTGCCACGCCGCGGGCACGGGCGTGAGTTTCCCGCCGCGGCGGATCATGCCGCCGCGGTGGATGTTTTCGATCATGGTGGTGGCGGTGCCGCGCGAAGGCCGGCCGATCGCCTGGAAGGCGAGCGTGAGTTCGGTGGCGTCGGGCAGGCGGCGCTTGAGATGCGCGGCGAGGCAATCGCTGGGCACGACATCGAAGCCGGTGCCCGGCATGAGCATTACGCCGGCCTCGACCGCGCGTTTCGTCATCGAGGCCATCGACTCGAAAACCTCGATCTCGCCGGTGATGTCGAGATAGTGCGCCTTCGCGCGAAGGCAGCCCTCGGCCATGAGTTTGGCGGTACGCGAGAAGGGCCCGGCGCAATTGAGCACCGCCGCGATGCCTTCGAGACCTTTGGCTACGGCGGCCGGATCATCGAGCGAGAAGGCGCGATGCACGAGTCCCGCGCGCTGGGCGAGCGGTGCAATCTTGTCCGGCGACCGCCCCGCGAGGATCGGCTTGGCGCCCTCCTGCTTCGCGAGTTCGGTGATCAACTCGGCGGTGTATCCATTCGCACCGTAGATCAGGATGTTCTCGTGCATGAGCGGGGCCTCCCTGCGCGGTCAGCGCGTGCGCGTCGGCAATTGGACAATATAGATCGTGACGCCTGCGCCGACCAAGAGGAACACAATTCTCACCGGCCAAAGGGGAATCACGACGAAAGCGGTGAAGCCGAGGACGATCCACAGCAACAAGACGACGTATATCTTGACGGCCAGCGGGACACCCTCGTTGTCCCGCCAGGCGCGAATGTAGTCGCCGAAGTAGCGATTCGTCATAAGCCAGACATAAAAGCGGGCGGAGCCGCGCGCGTAGCAGTAGGCCGCGAGCAGGAGGAAAGGCGTGGTGGGTAGGCCCGGCAAAACGATGCCCAGAATCCCGAGTCCGAGCGAAATGGTGCCTCCCGCGACATAGAGCCACCGGAGGAGCGGCGCGCGCGCAAGGTGGACCTCGGCCCGGAGGGCGG
>VFKU01000067.1 GCA_009885415.1 Rhodothermota bacterium | reverse complement strand
GAGCCGCCCGCCTCAACTTTGATTGCGCGCATCACGCGGAACGCGGCATCGCGCATCTGCTGGTAGCAGCGGTCGGTGAGCGTCTGCGCGGGTGCCACGGTGATGCTGTCGCCCGTGTGCACGCCCATCGGATCGAAATTTTCGATGCTGCAAATGATGACGACGTTGTCCTTCATGTCGCGCATCACTTCGAGTTCGTATTCTTTCCACCCGACGATGGACTCCTCGATCAACACTTCATTGACCGGGCTGGCCACAATCCCGTTTCTCACCGCGGCCTCGTACTCGACGCGGTTGAAGGCCAGCCCCGCGCCCGTGCCGCCCAGCGTGAAGGCAGGACGAATCACCGCGCGGAAGCCGAGCGATTCGCCAAAGGCCGCCACTTCCGCCGAGATCACGCCACGATCCGCGAGCGCCGCGTATTCCGCCGGATCCTCGATGCGCGCGATGTGGCTGCGCGGTACATCGAGCCCGATGCGCTGCATGGCCGAACGGAACTGGCCGCGATCTTCGGCCATCTCGATCGCGGGCAACTTCGCGCCGATCAGCTCGACGCCGTATTTCGCCAGCACGCCCTGCTTCGCAAGCGCCACCGCGAGGTTCAGCGCCGTCTGGCCGCCGACGGTCGGCAACAGCGCGTCGGGGCGTTCGCGTTCAATGATCTGCGTGAGCACCTCGACCGTGAGCGGCTCGATGTAGGTGCGATCGGCGGTGTCGGGGTCGGTCATGATCGTCGCGGGATTGCTGTTCACGAGGATGACCTCGTAACCCTCCTCGCGCAGCGCCTTGCACGCCTGCGTGCCCGAGTAGTCAAACTCGCAGGCCTGCCCAATCACGATCGGCCCCGATCCGATAAGCATGATCCGCTTGATGTCGGTGCGTTTCGGCATTAGCCCTCAATCCGTGTCAACACAAATCCGCAGTCCTTCGGTGGCATGGGCTTCCAGCCCATGTGCGAGCGCCAAGCGCATCGACTGAAAGCCCATGCCACCGAAGTTCACCTTCAGGTCCGCGAAATATCGAGTATCTCAAGTTGCAAATCGCCTGCGGGGACCTTCGCGATTACCGTCTCTCCCACGGCATGGCCGAGCAGCGCCTGGCCCACCGGCGATTTCGTCGAAATCTTGCCCGCCGCCATGTCGGTCTCGACGGGACTCACTAGCTGATACGTCACTTCTTTCTTGGTCTTCTTATTCCGCACACGCACCTGCGCACCCACGAAGGCCTTCGTGTGGTCGAATTCGCTGTGCTCCAGGATCACCGCACGCGCTACTTTGTCCTCCAGATCGCGGATGCGGGCGTGCAAGTGGGCCTGCGCCTCCTTGGCCGCATGGTACTCGGCGTTTTCCTTGAGGTCACCCATCCCGCGAGCGTGCTCTATAGTCTCAGCGATTTTCATGCGCTGCTCGTTCATTTGGACGAGGTCCAAGCGCATCTTCGTCAGGCCAACCTCAGAGACGTAAATCTTTTCGTGCATGTTACTTACACCTGAAGCCGCAGCGAGTTCGGTCAAAAAAACGCGGCCGCGATGGGCTCGGCGGCCGCACAGAGCGCCGCTACTATAGCAAAACAGGCTTGGGGAACATCAAACATGGGCGAACTCTAAATATGATAAAATCGATAATATGTAAAGAATTTTGCCTTCCCGCCAACCCGATGGTAAAGTTCGATCAGAGTTCCGTATGAGGGGGCAGCCATGAGCATCTCCACAATTTCCGTACACGTCCAGGACCACGCGGCCGCCTATGCCGTCGGCGGGGTCGTCTTCCTGGTCGTCACCGTCGTCTTCCGCAAGTTTATGTTGCCCTTGCTCTATCACACGGCCGAGTACCTCGCGTACTGCGCAGTTGCGCACACCTTACTGGCCGGCTTCGTCCGGGCCTTCTCGTGGTTCCGCGAGGAGACCGAGTTCAAGAATTTCAAAGGCGATACCTTGTCGAGCTTTGAGCCTTACACTACGCCGTGGAACCTGAACTTTTGGCAGCAGTCGCTCTACAATCCGCACTGGTTGTTCTGGTTTGAAGCCGTGGTCGCCGTCGGCCTGCTCTACGTCGTCATCGTCATCCGGCCGACACGGATGCGCCACAATACTTACAAGAGCAAGAAACCGGCACCGGGCGCCATCAGCGGCGGAAAGCCCTACGCCGGCATCGCGCGCAAGGACGGCGGCAAAATGAAACCCGCGCGCTCGCGTTAAACGCGCGGCGCTTCAGTACCTAAATTTTTCACGCGCACGGCGACCACAGTCCCGTGCGCGCGTTCTTTTCCGTCGGAACTCAGCACGCAAGCGACCGTGACGCGGCCGTTCTCCGCGCCCGTGACCCGCGCGCGCAATTCGATCGACTTGTCCGCGGGCGTGGGCCGGCGATACTCAACGTGCATCGACGCCGTGACACACCAGATCCCCGGTGCCGATCCGAATTGGCGGCCCTCGACTTGGTACAGGTGCGCCATCGCCGTGCTGATCGAATGACAATCAATCAGCGTCCCGATAATGCCGCCGTTGATCACCCCCGGCGCGGCGACCATGTAAGGCTTAGGATCGTAAGCGCACAGACCCTCTTCGCCGTTCCAAAAGCTCTTGAGTTGCAGTCCCTGCGCATTCTCCGAGCCGCAACCGAAGCACGTCTTGTGCGGCATGTATTCCTGTAACGCGATCTGGCTCATTTCGCCCTCCTGAATTGCACCGTCTACCCCAACTCCGGCTTCGGATCGCGCGTCATCAACTCGACAATCGCCTGTTTCGCGTCAAGCCCCTCGAAGAGCACGCGATAGACCTGCTCTGCGATCGGCATTTCGACGCCGTGCTTGCGCGAAAGCGCATGGACCGACTTTGCGGTGCGCACGCCCTCCGCCACCATCGGCGACGCAGCGACCGCCTGCTCCGGCGTCATCCCCTGCGCGATCCGCTCGCCCACGCTGTGATTGCGCGAGTGCACGCTGGTGCAGGTGGTAATCAAGTCGCCCATGCCGCTCAGCCCCGCGAAGGTCAGCGGGTCGGCCCCCATCGCGACGCCCAACCGCGAAATCTCGGCAAGCCCGCGCGTCATCAGCGCCGCGCGCGCGTTGTCGCCCAGTTTCAGCCCGTCGCACACGCCCGCCGCGATCGCGATCACGTTTTTCAGCGCGCCGCCCAATTCGACGCCGATCACGTCAGGCGTGGTGTACACGCGAAACGTCTTTCCCATGAAGGCCTCTTGCACTTTTGCACACAACGCCGCATCGTCGCCCGCGGCACAAACCGTGCACGGCAAATCACGCCCAACTTCTTCCGCGTGGCTCGGGCCGGACAGCACCACAATGCGCCGCGTGCCGCTCACTTCATGGATCACCTCGGACATCCGCTTGAGCGTCTCATTCTCGATGCCTTTCGCCACACTCACGAGAATCGTCGCCTCGGAGAAGCGGTGCGCGGCGACCACCGTGCGCATGACATGCGAGGGCACCGCGAGCACAGCGATCTCCGCCGCCGGATCGTGTTCCGTGGAAATCTCGATCGAATCCGGCAAACGCACGCCCGGCAAATACACCGGACTCGTGCGGCTCGCGCGCAACTGCTCGGGCCCGTCCTCCGCGCGGCACCACACCCGCACACGATGCCCGTTCACCGCCAGGAGGCGTGCGATCGCCAGACCCCAGCTTCCCGCGCCAATGACTTGTATATACATGCGTTGTTCCCCGAGTTGAGTTCAGCGCAAGTAGCGCTCAAGCCGTGACAGATAATACTCCCACGTCCGG
>VFKU01000533.1 GCA_009885415.1 Rhodothermota bacterium | reverse complement strand
TGAAGCCCTCGGCCCACATCGTCATCAGGTTGTTCAGCGTGTCCGACCCGATGCTCTTCACGTTCCCAGAAACGCCTTGCACCGGCGTGTACTCCGGCAGCGCGTCCTCGGCCACCGCCATCACGCCGGTGCCCATGCCCGCCACAAGAGCGGCCGTCGCCCACGCTCGCTTCGCTTGCTTCAACATTGTTTGCTCCTTCAGTTGTATCGTCTGGACAGGTGCTTGCCTGATTCTGTTGCCCGGAGCACTTCGCGCAGCCTGTCTGATCCGAAGGTGCACCGGTATCTTAGCCGGGTCGTGTTAGGGACGTATGAGTGAAACTCGAAAATCCCTACTCACCCGTGAATAATTTATTTACACGAACCGCGAAATCCGCGATTAGAACGTCACCTGGAACCGCGCAATGAACCCGTCATACGAGCCGCCGTCAACCGGTGCCGCGATCACGGCCGCCAACGGAGGGGTCGCGGTAGGGTTCGCGGCAGCCAACGTCACAGCCGTATCGCGATCGATCCAGGCGTGAACGTAGTTCAACGAGACTCGCATGTTCGGGTTCAGGAACCAGTTCACGCCAGCCGTAACGTCGTGCTGTGTCCCGCCGTGTACATTCTCGTCCTCGAAATCCAGGTACGAGTAGCGCAACGCCAGTTCCCACGCACCCGGGCCGCGGCCGTCGACAATCTGAAAATTCCTCTTCGGGATGACTTTGTCGAAGGTGCCTGCAGTGTTTTTGTACTGGCGATGCTCGCCGGTGAGCAAGTAGGCCGCCTGCACATACGCGCCCTGCATCATCACACTCTCGGCCGTGCCCGCGCGGTCAATCTGGTCGAACATGTATTCCGCCTGCGCCGAGAAGGGACCGTAAATCGTCCCGAGTTCAGCGCCGAACAAGGTGTGCGAGTCGATGCTGCCAATCTGACTGAAGGTGGTCAGGTACTTCGGCGCGAGACCATTCTCCGGGCGCGCTTCAAGCTTGTTCACGCCGCCGTTGTTCTCGCGGTAGCTCGTCCACGCGCCAAGGTGGACCAATTGCAGCTTGTCGACGCGGGCGTTCTTGACCGCGTAGTAATAAGGCAAGCCGGTAATGCGGGCCGTGTACGCATAATTGCCGTTTCCGCCGCCCGTCGCGGTGTCGTTCCCTGAATCGCGGAAGACGCCGAACGAGGCGGTCATTCGCTTGTCAAAGTAGGCATTGGTAAGCCCAATACCCACATTGCGGGAGGGGGCAAATACGTTCGGCAACGCGCGCTCGATGAACACCGTATCGTTGTCGCTCGTCAGCTCGTCCAGGCTTCCAAACTCCTTGTATTGACCGATGCGAATCGTGCCGACGTAAGGAATATTGTTCGCCGCCATCCACACGTCCTTGAATGCACCTTTCTCCACTTCCGCAAAATCGTACTCCGCCATAAACTCGAAGTCGCGGTAGATGATGCCGCCCACCGCAAGTCGCGCCCGGCGAAACTTGAAGTTGTCCGTCGCAGCCCCACTGGTCGTCTTGCGGGCGCTGTCAATCGCAATCGGCGAGTTCTTCAGCGCGTCGTTTGGATCCTGCCACGACATGTCCAACTGCACACGGCCCGTAATCTTTAGCTGGAACGGCTTGACACCATACTCGTTCTCGGCCGAATCCAGACGAAGGCCTTCCTTCCAGTACACGTCCAACAGACCCTTCGGCTTGGGCGCGGCGGCAGGTGCTGCCGGTGCCGCCACGACCGCAGGCTGCTCCGCTTGTTTCTTTTCGACTTCGTCTAGCTTCTTCTGGACCTCGTCCAACCGCTTGACTAGGTCGTCAACCGACTTGCGCAGTTCTTCGGCCGACTGTTGGCCCGACGCACGCGGCGAACCCAAGACTGCCGATATCGCCAGCAGCGCCGCCGCTCCAATTTGAATAGTCTTTCTCACACGCCCTCTCCTCTTCATGGTTGGAAACACTTCCCGCCTCTCGACGCAGCCCGCGCCAAATCGAATAGAGATTAGCCTCACAGTGTTAGGGAAAAGTTAGAACTAGAATAAATCGCGGTGAATTCGGGTGTTGCGAGGTCGCTAGACCGCGGCTGCCACGGAGCCCGACACCGGCTTCGGCAGATGAATGCAAAACGAACTTCCGATGCCCGGGGTGCTCTCGACGGTGACCCGTCCGTGGTGACTCTGGACGATGTGCCGCACGATGGAGAGGCCCAGCCCCGTGCCGCCCATGTTCCGGCTCCGCGCCTGGTCCACGCGGTAAAAGCGCTCGAAGAGCCGGGGCAGGTGGTCGGCCGCAATGCCGCAGCCCTGGTCGCGCACGAAAATGAGGACCTCGTCCGCCGTCTCGAGGGCCTCGACGCTCACGCTCGTCTTGGTCTCGCTGTATTTCACGGCGTTGTCAATCAGATTCACGATTCCCTGTTGGATGAGGTTGGTATTGATGCGCGCGCGGATGCCCGGCTCGCAACTGAGCTCGATGTGAATCCCGCGGGCCGACGCCGCCGGGGCGCACAACTCGACCGCCTCGCGCAGCGGCCCGATCAAAGGCGCCATCTCCAGCATTTCGTCGGCCGCCTGGTCCCGCTGCTCGAGCCGCGAAAGCGTCAGCAGGTCCTCGATGATCGAGTTCAGCCGATCGGCCTGCCGGTGCACGATCTCGAGAAATCGCCGCGCCTGCCCGGGGTCCTCGAGCGCGCCGTCGAGCAGGGTCTCCACGAATCCCTTGATCGACGTGACCGGCGTCTTGAGCTCGTGAGAGACGTTCGACACGAAGTCGCGCCGCACCTGCTCCAGCCGCCGCAGTTCGGTCACGTCGTTGAGCACGACGACGGCACCAATGCCCGCGCCGTCCTCGCCGCGCAACCGCGCGCCGTGCGCTTCGATGACCTGCGTGCGTCCGCGCTGGTGTAATACGATTTCTTCCTTCAGCGGCTCGAGGGAGGTCAATGCGCGCGAGACGAACTCTTGTAACGCGGAATTCCGCACGATTCCATCGAGCGCCTGGCCCTGCGCGTGCGAAGGCTCGATGCCGACGATCTTCGCGGCCGCCTGATTGATGCTGATGATGTGCTGCCGGCTGTCCACCGCAAGCACGCCCTCGACCATGCTCGAAAGCACCGCTTCCTGCTCGTTGCGCTGGCGCAGCGCCGTCTGCAAGCGCAGGTCCCACGCCGCCGTCATTTCGTTGAGCGATTCCGCCAACTGCCCCAGCTCGCGCGATGGCGGCACGGGCAAGCGCTCGACCGCCCCGCCCTCGCGCATCCGGTCCGCACCGCCCTGGAAGATATCGAGGGGCCGCACCACCACGTTCGTCGTCATCTTGGCCACCGCTGCCGCGAGCAAGGCCGCAGCGAAGAGCAGCAAGAACGCAGGGCCCAGGCCGATCACAGGCGGAAGCCTGAACATACTGAGCGGCGCGGTGGCGTATACGACTTGTACGTGGCCCCGCGGATCCGCGAGCGGCACGGCGACGCACACGAGGGCCTCGCCCCGCTGCCCCGCGCGAATGGCCACGCCGCGGCGGCGCGACACGGCGTTCTCAATCTCCGCAAGCGGCGGCTTACCCGCGGGCAGCGACCCCTCCGATACCGCCAGGACTGTCCCGTCGCGCGCGTAGAGCGTGAACACCACTGGCGTGTGGCTGCCCATGTCGTCAAAAAACTTGCGCGAATTCCCGCCGGGATGGTCGCGGAGCCAGCCTTCCAGCTCGGCGCGCACGACTGCCGCCTGCCCTTCCAGCGCCGAGACCGCGTGCGCTTCGAGCAAGGTCTGCCGGCGCGAGGAAATCACGGCCAGCGCGATCAGCGCGATCGCGACGATCGCGCCGAGTTCGATCAGCAGGAACTGCCAGAACAATCGCCGTGCCTTCATCCCCGCCCTTATTCCTTGAATCGGTAGCCGACGCCGCGCACCGTCTCAATGTATTGTCCCGCGTCGCCCAGTTTCTTTCGCAGGCCCACGATTTGCACGTCGACCGATCGCTCGGTCACCGGATAGTCCTCGCCATGCACCGCATCGACAATCTGATACCGCGTAAACACCCAGCCCGGCCGCCGCGCCAGATACACCAGCACGCGAAACTCCGTGTTCGTCAACGGCACCGGCTCGCCGTCCACCAGCACCTCGTGGCGGCCCAGATGAATCACGAGGTCATGCGCACGGATCATGTCCGTCTCGTTCACCTTCGTGCGCGACCCGCGCCGCAGCACCGCACGCACGCGCGCCGTCAGCACGCGCGGACTAAAAGGCTTCGTAATATAATCGTCCGCGCCGACCTCGAGCCCCGCGACCACGTCGGACTCCTCGCCCTTGGCCGTCAGCATGACGATCGGCACGTGCTGCGCCAGGTAGTCGCGCTTCAGCCGGCGGCAAACTTCCAAGCCGTCAAGTTCGGGCAGCATCAGATCGAGCAAGACCAAGGTCGGCAATTGCTCGTGCGCCTTGGTCAACGCTTGTTCGCCCGTCGACGCCTCGACGACCTCGTATCCTTCTTTCGCGAGGTTATACCGGATCAGTTCGCGGATTTCGTCCTCGTCCTCGACGACAAGTATCGTTTCCTTGGCCATTACGCTGCACCGCCTCTGGGTAGTCTTGCGATTCACCGATCGCGCAGGACAGATTTCGCCCCGAAATCCCGCCCACCAATCCGCCGCCCGCCTCCGGAGTATAAGGGATGAATGTTAGGCGTGTATTCGTTTAAGGTGGCCATCGCGTGAAAATCATGCGTCGCGCAGCGTCCTAAGTCAAGGATTCTCAACAATCTGCGCGTTTCGTCTTGATTCGTCCCCCAGCGGCCGGTAGAATTCCGCTTCACGCGGTCGATATCCGCGCCGCGTAGATCTCGCACCGAGTTTATAGTGAGATATTGCGTCCTTCGCCGGTTCAATACGGTCAGGCGCGGGTTGCGTTGTTTTAGACCATCAACAGCCACGGAGAGGAACCCTAGAATGAAGTCCGCACGAGTCCATTACTTGTTGACCTTCGCCCTTATTGCTGCGATCGCCGCCGGCTGCGGCGGCCCGGCCAAGGACGCCGCGAAGGAAACCGAAAAGGCTGCGCCGGCTCCCGCCTCCACGCCCGCTCCCGAAGCAGACGCCTCTACTCCCGCTCCGGAAGCTGCCGCGCCGAGCGAGCCGGCGCCGGAAGCTTCAACCGACACCGCCGCTACCGGCTCCGGGCCGGGCAGCATCGCCGGCCGCGCGACCCTCGACGGGACTGCGCCGGAGCGCGCCACGCTCGAAACGGAAGGCGACCCGAAGTGCCACGCGATGCACGCGAACGCGCCGCTCCTCTCCGATCGCGAAGTCATCGGGCCGGACAACGGCATCCAGTGGGCCTTCGCCTACATCAAGAACCCGCCGGCCGGCGACTTCCCTGTGCCGGACACCGCGGCGGAACTCGATCAGATCGGCTGCGCCTATGTGCCGCACGTGCTCGGCGTCCGCGTCGGTCAAAAAGTAAACATCAAGAACACCGACCCCACGCTCCACAACGTGCGCGCAATCGCGCGGGCCAACAAGCCGATCAATTTCGCGCAGCCCCAGGGCACGCCCCCGCGCGAGCGCATCTTCGATAAGGCGGAGATGCAGATCAAAGTGAAGTGCGACATCCACTCGTGGATGACCGGCTACCTCTTCACGATGGACCATCCCTTCTTCTCCGTCACAGACGACTTCGGCAATTTCAACATCACCGGGCTTCCGGCCGGCGATTACACGCTGGTCGTCTGGCACGAAGCTTACGGCACGCAGGAGATTTCGGTCACGGTGAAGCCGGACGCGACCACAGACGCGAAGGTGGCGTTCAAGCCCGCGGCGTAAAGAGAACCGTCTCACGCTTTCTCTGGGTTTCGCAAAGATTGGGAATGGGCTTCCGAAGCGAAAGGATCAGGCCATGTTGCATTCAACATTCCGCCGGCGCTTGTCGTATCTAGGGTGCGGCCTCTTCGTCGCCCTGGCCG
>VFKU01000156.1 GCA_009885415.1 Rhodothermota bacterium | reverse complement strand
GCCTGGCGTAGCGAAGACGAGGGGCGTTCCGCCGCCGCGTTGTTGACAGGTCTGTTCGGGCCGATGGGCCCGTCCTTACGGCTGACGTGGCAGGGGATCGACCTGGACGAGATGTCGCCCACGCCGATTTTTATCGGCAGCATCGCGGGGGCGCGTGAGGCTTCGGCAGCTTTGTTGGAAACATTTCCGAAGCCGGATTCCGCGGCGCGCCTGGCCGCCGCGCGAGTTACCTTTGACAGCGAAACCGGCCGCGTTGAGGCCCCGTTCATGAGCGGCCCGGCGATGACGCCGCTCGGCCAGTGGGTCGGCGATACATTCTACTTCAGCACCAGCGCCGCCGCCGCGCCGGTGTTCATCGAAAACGGCCGCGAGCGGACGCTGGCCATCGACAAGCCCGCGAATGTCTACGTTCGCATGGAACCCGTGACCTGCGTCACGCTGCTGCTTCAGGCGGGGCGCGACCTTGTGGCGAGCGGGCTGCTGCGCGGGCAAACGCCCGAGAGTTTCGAGAAGGACGCGGCGTTGTGGCGTGAACGCGCCGAGGCGCTGGAGTATGTCGAAGGAAGCGCCGTGATCACACACCAGCAGATCGAAGCGGACATCCGCATCAAGTGCCGCGCGAAGTAGCGCCTTAGAAATCGATCGCCGCGATGCTGGGAATCGAGGACTCGAGCGGCACCGTTTCGATGGCCGTCGCGCCGATTTTGGCGAGTTCGTAACGCACCCGCGCGATCGGCAGCTTCGGATCGTGCGTCTTCAACTCGATGCTGAACTCGACGTATCTCTCGCCCTCGTTCATCGTCGGCTCGGTGCCGAAAAGGCGGTGTTTCGTGAGGTATTCGAGAATTTTTGGCTTGTCGGCCTTGACCGCGTTGAACAGCACCAGCACTTTGTCCTCGGCAAAAATAGAGCCGTAGAGATTAAGCAACACCATCCGCGCGAGATCGTATTTTTCGGGCTGGTTCTTCAGGTCCGCGCTGGCCCAAATGCCCGCCTCGGACTCCATGACGGTATCCGCGATCGCCAGGCCGTAGTTCCGGATGGCGCTGCCGGACTGCGTGATCTCCAGGCCGAAATCCACCGCGCCCTGCTTCACTTTTGCTTCGGTCTTGCCCCAAGTCTCGTAGACCACGAGGCCCTTGGCGATCTTCGGCGGTGTCTTGAATTTCTGAATCGCGTAGGCGCCGTGCGAATCCGCGAAGCCGAGTTGCGCGCATTTCTTGCGGAACCATTCGAGTGCGAGGTAGGGCATCTCGGAGACCATCGTGACGAGCGGCTTGGCTTGAAGGAGCGCTTTGAGCCAGGCGTCGCACGCGGCGGTGTCCTCGTCGCGCCGGATGATGACGATGCGCACCTCGCCGCGTTTCAGCGAGAGCACCTTGCGCAATTGAATCTCCCGGCCGTATTCCTCTTTCATCTCGATCGTGCGCTCGCGCATCCAGTCGTCGCCCGAGATCGCGATGTCCACTTCGCCGAGCGCGATCTGCGCCCCGAATTCCTGCGGACGTCCGTCCCAGCCGACGAGGAAAGAGTGCAAAGGGAATGACGTCGGCCCCCCTTGGTCGTAGCCCTTCGTCGGGAAGCCGGCGTTGCGCAGCAGATTGACGAGGCTGCCGCCCCGCGTGGGGTCCGCGAGCGATCCCGCGGGCATGCCGATGATGAGTTTCGTTTCGCTCATGTGCTCAGACTTTCGGGGTGTTGGCGCGCGCTACAGTACGCAACGGAAGACCATATACCCTTCGGCCGCCGCGACGGAAATCTCGCTTCCGCGCAGGCGCGCCGTGTATTCGACGTTCTCGAGGCTGGAATGGTGTACCGGATCGCGCATTTGCGACTGGTGCAACGACAGCGCGTGCAGTTTTTGGTCGAGATAATTCGTAATGTCCACATAGAAATTCGGGTGAAATTTCTCGCGTTCGAGGCTCCAGAACAGCGAGGTGTTGTTGTAGCCGATGACCAGCGGCTGAAAGGGCTTGATCGACGGCACGCCCGGCCGTGCGGCCGTGAAGGCGGCGCGAAAGACCGCCTCGTGATCCTGATTGTAGGACGAGACCGGCAGCGCGAGCATCGTCGGTTTCAGTTTGTCGTAGGCGAGCTTACTCTCCTGTTCGAGCTTGTGAATCAGGTCGCGGCGCGGGATCGCATCGAGGCGCAGGTGGGTGTCCGCGTCCCGGTAGAGAATGTCGTAATCGTCCACTCGCAGGTACTTCATTACGTCGAGGAATTCCTGCTCGCGCTTGTTGCCGGAGACCATCTCGGTCTTGCCGTCGTAGTGCTTGAGATCGCCGACGGAGCACACGATCACGTACACTTCGCCCCCGAGGTCCTTGATGCGCGCCATCGTGCCCGCGCAGCCGAAGGACTCGTCGTCCGCGTGCGGCGAAATCACGAGCAAGCGCTGTTTCGAGAGAAATTCATCCCCGGCCGTCAATGTGTTTCTCCTGCAAGAGTTCCTCGTACAGTGTTTCTATGCGCATGACCATATTTTCCAGGCTGAATTTCGGCGCCACGAAACGCCGCGCCGCTTGCCCCATCGCGGCCGCCCGCGCCGGGTCCTCCGCCAGGCTGAGCACGGCCCCCGCGATCGACGACGCATCGCGCGGCGGCACCAGCAGTCCGGTCTCTCCCTCGCGCACGACTTCCGGAATCCCCCCGACGCGCGTGGCGATCACCGGCGTGCCCGCCGCGCCTGCTTCGAGAATCACCCGGCCCATGCCTTCGTTCAACGACGGCACCACCAGCACATCGAAGGCGGCCATCAGCGCTGGCACGTCGTCGCGCAGTCCGAGAAACTTCACGCGGCCGTTCAATCCGCCCGCTTGCGATCTCAGTGCCCCCGCCTCCGAGCCGTCGCCCGCATGGACAAAACAGGCTTGCGGCGCGCGCTCGGCGATGTTCGCGGCGGCGACCATAAAATACGTAAAACCTTTCACCGGTTCAAGGCGTCCCACCGCGCCGACGACGAACTGATCGGGACGGATGCCGAGAGCTTCGCGCGTCGCAGCGCGCCGCGCGCGGGCCTCGTCGTAGGGTTTCAGATCGATGCCGGAAAAGATGCTGACGAACTGTTCGCGGCGGCCGATTCCTTGCCCAAGGTGTTCCTCGATGCCGCCGGGGGTCAGCTCGATGGTCCGATCGGTCCATCGCGCGGCGCGGCGTTCGGCGGCGATGAAGAGACGCGTCTTCCATGGCGAAAAGTAGCCGTCGAAAATGTTTCCGTGCGGCGTATGCACAAGAATCGGCACGCCGGCGATTCGCGCGGCCAGTCGGCCGAGGATGCCCGCCTTCGAGGTGTGCGTGTGCACGAGGTGATACCGGCCTCGACGAAGTTTGCGCACCAGTCCGGCCAGCGCGAGCGCGTCGCGCGCGGGCGACACCGGCCGGACGAGGGTGGCTTCACGAAGAACCTCGATGCCGGTCGAGGCGACGCGATCCTCGATGCTGCCTTCGGCGCCCGAGGTCGGCCCGCTAATCAGCGAGACTTCGAAGCGATCTCGGTCCGCGAGCCGCACCGTATGAAAGGTGTTCTCCTGCGCCCCGCCCTTGCAGAGGCGCGTGATGATATGTGCGATGCGGATGCGGCTCATGTGCGGCGCGCGTAGGCCTCCAGGATCGAGCGCGCGAAGGTAGGCCAGTTCAGTTCGCGTTCCACGCGGAGCCGGCCCGCTTCGCCCATGCGCCGCGCGAGCGTGGAGTCGGAAAGAATTCGGTCAATCGCGGCGGCGGTATCGCCGGCATCTTCGGGCGTGACGAGCAACCCCGTCTCGCCCTCGATGACTGCATCGAGCATACCCCCGGAGCGACCCGCGATCACCGGCTTGCCGCGCGCGGCCGCCTCGGCGAAGACCAAGCCGAAACCTTCCACCTGCCCGCCCGGGCCCGTGCCCGCCGGCAACGCAAACACCTCGCAGGCGTAGTAGAGCGTGTTGATCTCTGCGTCGGTCAAATGCCCGGGCAGGCGTACCTGGCCCGACACGCCGAGGTCGGCGGCGAGAGCTTCCGCGTCGTCCCGACAGGGGCCGCGCCCCGCGCAGACGAGGACGGCATCCGGATGAAGCTCGAGCACGCGCGGCATGGCGCGCACCAGAGTGAGGTGTCCTTTTCTCGGCACCATCCGGCCCACCGAGAGAATGACCCGGTGGCCCCTCAGGTCGAGTTTGCGTTCGATCTCCGCAGCGGCGGCGGGCGTGGGAGGGGAGCAGCGTCCCGCGCCAGGCAGACAGACCTCGATCGCGCGGGGGGCAACGCCAAATCGGATCAATTCGTCGCGCGTGTAACGGCTGATCGCCACGACCATGGTCGCGCGCCGGTACGCGGCGCGCAGAAGCGCGGCGGCGGGCGATGGGCGTTTGAATTTCAGAAACTCGTATCCGTACGCGAAGGTCACGTAGGGCACGCCAAAAAGTCGTTGTCCGATGAGCCCCACCAGGCCTCCGTAGGAAATGTTAATCGCGAGGACAAGTTCCGTTCGGCGCAATTCCGAGATGCACCGGGCCACCAGCGGAAATAACCGCGCCCAACTGAAGCCATAGCCGCGGAACCTGCGCACGCGGACGGGTTCGGCCTGGTCGATGGCTTCCATTCCACCGAACCACGGCGCGACAACAGTTACTTCGTGGCCCAGCGCGGCGAGCTCGCGCGATACATTGAGCGCCAGCGTCGCGATGCCGCCCTCGATCGGTGGATAGTCGGCGGTCGGGATGAGGATTCTCACGGCGCGGGTTTGACCACGAGGTGATCGCCGAGGACCAGCGCGTCGATGCCGGTGCCGAGAAAACACCGGACGGCGTCCTCCGGTGAATTTACGATGGGCTCGCCCATGACGTTGAACGAGGTGTTCAGCACGATCGGCACGCCCCGGCGCCGCTCGAACTCGCAGAGTAGACGGTGGTAGCGCGGTTGCAGCGAGGCGGACACCGTCTGCACGCGCGCGGTGCCGTCCACGTGCGTAATCGCCGGGAGCAGCGCGCGTTTGTCCGGCACGACCTTGTGCACAAAAAGCATGAAGGGCGACTCGCCGCAGCCCTCGAAGAATTCCGCGGCGCGCTCCTCGGTGCAGCTCGGCGCGAAGGGGCGAAACCCCTCGCGGTGTTTCACCACTGAATTCACGCGGTCTTTCATGTCCGCGCGCGTGGGGTCGGCGAGAATGCTGCGCGCGCCGAGGGCGCGCGGGCCGAATTCGGCGCGGTCCTGGAACCAGCCGACGATGTTCCCGGCCGCGAGCAGTTCCGCTGCTTCGCCCTCGAGATTGGCTGGCGTCGTGTAATCGAGGCCCGCCGCCTCGATCGCGCTGCGCATTTGGGCCTTGGAAAACTCCGGACCCAGCCGCGCGTCGCGAAGCTCAAAGGCGCGCGGCGCGCCGCTCAACTCGTGGTAGAGCTGCATCGCCCCGCCGATCGCGATGCCGTCGTCGCCCGCGGCCGGCTGGATGAAGATGCGGTCGAAGGGCCCCTCGCGCAGGAGCCGGCCGTTCATCGAGCAATTGAGCGCGACGCCGCCGGCCAGGCACAAATTTCGCTGGCCGGTCTCCTCGTGCAATGCGCGCGCCATGCGCAGCACGGTTTCTTCGAGCACCTTTTGTGCGGAGGCGGCGATGTTGCGGTGCCGTGCTTCCATCTCGCCGCCCTTCGTGCGCGGCCGGCCGAAATGTTTCACGAAGCGGTCGGAGAAATAGCCGAGCTTCGAGCCGGGCCGGTGCTGAAACGCGGTCCAGTCGAGATCAATCTTGTAGTCCCCGAGGCGGCCGTTCGGGCAGACGATTTTGCGGAAGTCCTCGTAGAACTCCGGCTCACCGTAGGGCGCGAGGCCCATGACCTTGTACTCGTCGCTCGCGCGCTGAAAGCCGAGGTAGTCCGTGATGGCTGAATAGAAAACGCCGAGTGAATGCGGATAATTAATTGTGTGCAGTGGAGAAATGTGTGTGCCGCGGCCGAGGCCCTGCCAGGTCGAGGTCCACTCGCCGATGTAGTCGATGCTGAGCAGCGCGGCCTCGTCGAAGGGCGACACGAGAAAGGCGCTCGCGGCGTGCGCCGGGTGGTGGGCCATGAAGTGCAGCTTTGCGCGTGGACCGCGTAGGCCGCGCATGTCCATCGCGAAGCGCGTATTGTGAAGAATTTCGTAGCCGGCGTATGCGGCGGAATAGAAGGGCGCGCGAGGAAAACTTTTGAGGCGATATGCGAGCCGGCGCGCGACGCGTTCGCCCGGTTTCATATACGCCGTGACGTGATCCACGTCGCCCGGGCAGAGCCCTGCGGACTCGAGGCAGTACGCGACCGCGTTTCTCGGCGGGCCGCCCTGGTGCTTCACGCGGGTGAGGCGCTCCTCCGCGACCGCCGCGACCAGTCTGCCATCGCAAACCAGTGCCGCCGCGGAATCGTGCGAGTATCCCCCGATGCCCAGAATGTTCATGGGTTGCCCAGCCCCCGCCGGCGATTATAGCGTGGCCGCGGCTCAAGTCGTAGTGGGGAGGGGCGGGTCAGGTCGATCGCCGTCGCAGGCATTCCGCCAGCGCGATCGCGGCGCTCACCGAGGCATTCAGGCTGGGGATCGGTCCTGGAAGCGGAATGCGCACGCCGAAGTCGCAGGACTCGCGCACAAGCCGGCGCAGGCCCTTGCCCTCGCTGCCGATCACGAGCCCGATGCGGCCGCCGAGGTCGGCCTCCCACAGGGTCTTCTCGCCCTCCGGGTCGAGCGCGGCGATCCAGAATTCGTGTTCCTTGAGTTGGCCGATGCAGCGCGTGAGGTTCGTCACGCGCACGAGGTCAATGTGTTCCATTGCGCCGGAGGCGGTCTTCACGGCAGCGGGGGAGAGCGGGGCTCCGCGATCCTCGGTAATCACGAGCGCGCTCGCGCCCATCGCGACGGCGGAGCGCGCGATCGCGCCGAGGTTGTGCGGATCGGTGACGCCGTCGAGGAGTATTACGACGGCGTCCTTCGCAAGCGGCTTGGCGAGCCAGCTCTTCAGATCGAGAACGGGCAGCGGGTCCGCTTCGAGCACGACGCCCTGATGCACGCCGTCCTGGGCGAGGCGATCCAGCTCCGCGCGCGAGGTCTCGACGACCGGCACACCCGGCGCGGCGGCGCGGATCGCGTCGAAGTCGTCGCCGCCTTTCAGCAGATACAGTTTTCGCGCACGGCGCCGGCCCGCGCGAAGACACTCCAAGACGGAGTTGCGCCCGTAAAGCAGACCTGACTCGCCGCGATCCCGGTTCACCGTTCCTTGAAGGGGTCCATGTCGATTTGATTGACTTCGATGAGTTTCTGGATTCGCAGCTTTAGCGTGTCCTGGTTCGGTACGCGATGATCGTACTGGTTCGCATCGTCCTCCCACAGGCCCAGTAGCAACACGACGGACTCTTCCTCCTCGTCCAGCTTCTCGTGAACGCGCGCGAGCTGGTAGCGGTTCCAGTAGCGGTTCGCCCCGGCGGGGAAGCGTTGCACCGCCTCGTTGTAGAATTTCTTCGACTGCTCATAACGGAAGGTGGAGAGAAGGAAGCCGCCGTAGCGCGTCAGGGTGGCCTCGTTCACTTTGTCTTTGTTGGCGTCCATGCCGGGCGTGCCCGAGGTCGCCCGTTTGAACATGTAGTTCACTCCGCCCGCCGTCACCAGCCAGCCGCCGACGAAGACGACCAGTATGATGACCAACCACTTCAGTTTGCTCAGATCCATTTTATGATTCCTTC
>VFKU01000708.1 GCA_009885415.1 Rhodothermota bacterium | reverse complement strand
GTGTCTTCGATCTTTTGGATGCCGAGCGACATTTCGAAGGTGAAGATAAGGTGGCGCAGCGCGCGCGTCGCGTCCATCTGCCCCCAGCGCCGCGGCGTATCGGCGCGAATCGTGCGCACGCGATCCATGAACACGGGCAGGGTCGAAGCATTGAAATTGAATTTCGCCACGGCGGCCCTTTCGGCTTCGAGCCAAGTACGGAGGAAACTCTACTCCATCCAAACCGTGGCGCGCGACTACGCCCGATCACGGCGGCCGCGGGGCGCTAAATAACCTTTCCTATTCCCGGATCACTTGATTTTCGGGAGAAATTCTCACGAACGCGACGTGAGATTACCTGTCTCGATTCTCTTGTTGACCGACGGGGAGATTCTTCGCTACCGCTCAGAATGACAAGTGGGGGGGGTATTGAACGTCCGAGAACGTCTGCGAATGATGAAAGGTTTTCTAGCTGGCGACCCAATAGCGGGTCTTCTTGGCGAATCGCGCGAGGCGCCATGCGACCAGGACGACGACCCACACCGGAAGAAGGGCCGCGATCTCTCCCTGGGCGGCCTCGAAGCCGTAGTTCCAGATGTCCTTCCAGAGGACGAGCGCGATGGCCATGGAGACCCAGTAGAAGGCGCTGCCGTAGTCCTTGAGAATTACGCGTTTGATGTCGAAGGTCGCGCCATGAAATACCCAGCGCCACCGTTTCGGCGTCGGAATAAAACGGTTGACCTCCGCGCAGTAGGTGTCGTACTCCGCGCCAAACTTCCCCCGAAGGAAGTCTTCCTCCGCCGCGACGATGCAGACGTAGGCGAAGAGGAAGCCCGGCAGGACGACCGCGTAGCCCCAGGGGGAATTGTAAATGACCAGGAGGCCGAGAATGATCGCGATGTTCCCGACGTAAAGCGGGTTCCGTGAGAGAGAGAAGATGCCGTCTCGCACGAGCGTGGGCGCGTCGATTTTACGGTTCTTGCCGCCGCGCTGGATATAGGCCAGTCCAATCACGGCCGCGCGAAGCGCCTGCCCTGCGAAGGCGATGGCGAAGCCCGCCGCGCTGAGGATTCGATCGTAACGGAGGTCGCCCATGAAAATGCGGGGCCGGGCACACAGAACCATCACGACGGCCGCCGCGGGAAAAATTCCATTGCGGTAGGTGAACAAAAAGCGGCCGATACGCACTCGCAGACCGGTCGGCGTGGCGTCGGCTTCACTCATGATTCAAGGCGCCGGCCGGCGTCATTTCACTGCGACGATACCGCAGAAGTTGTACCATTTGAAGAAGACCTCGCTGGTGCGAAATCCGACCGACTCGAGCAGGGCGAGGTTTTCGTTCAGGCGATAGGGCACCAGGACGTTTTCGAGCGCTTCCCGCTTCTGCGCGATCTCGAGGTCGGAGTAGCCGTTGCGCCGTTTGAATTCGTAATAGTATTCGATAAACAGGCGGCTGAAGAGCGAGTCTTCTCCGATGACTTTCTCGATGAGAATGAAACAGCCGCCGTCGTTCAGCCCGCGAAACACGTCCTTGAGCACGCGCTCGCGGTGGAGCGGACGTACGAACTGCAAGGTCAACAGCGACAGCACCACCGACGCATTCGAGATATCTAGGGTCTCGTTGAGGTCCGCGTAGCGAAGGTCGTAGGAGCACGAACTCCCCGCCTGCAAAATCTTCTTCCGCGCCTTGATCAGCATCTCCTCTGAATTGTCGAGGCCGACGAATTGAATGCCGGCCTTGTCTCGCAAGCGGTGTTCCATGGCGAGAAAGGTGTTGCACGTCGAACAACCCAGGTCCCAAATCGTCGAATGGTCCGTCGCAAAGCTGCCGGCGAGTTCCCCGACCATGCGCTGCATCTCGGCATAGAAGGGCACCGATCGTTCGAGCATGTTGTCGAAGACCCGCGCGGTCTCTTTTCCGAAATCGAAATCCCCGATCGCGTCGCGGCGATGTGCGAATATTTTATCGTCCGGGACCAAATCGCCGGTGTTCATACCCGCGCTCATGGATGCTCTCCTGGTGTCGCTCGCGTAGAACTACTGTCGCCGCGCGAGGCCCCGTCCCCGCCAAAGTATATAGAAGGCCCCGCTTGCGGGACAATCAACGCGCGCTCATTACACCCAGTCGCCTCAAGGTGTCCGTCGCGGCCGGATTTCCCAACAACAGTACATGCCGGCTTGAAACGACTTCGTCGCGAAGGACCGACAAAAATCGGGTGTCTTCGGCGAAGGCCAATATCCATCGCCAATCCGAGGGTTGTACGAAAATCACGGCCGGGGCGGGGCCGGAGGCCGCACGCAGCACATCGTCCACGTCTCGGGCCACGGCCTGCCGGTACCGGGCGAGAACATCCGATTGTAGTCCGGCGCCGGCCAGCGCCGCAGACGCGGCCTCGCGCAACGCGGTGCGCTCCTCCGCTGTGGGGCCCGTGTAGTCCTCGATCGCGATCTTTTCGCAGGCCGCGGCCATCCGGCCCGGCAGGGCGGCGGCGATGCTTCGCATATCCGCGTCGAGGAATGCCGCGCCCGGACTCTCCAATACAATGCGATGAAAGGTGTCTGAATAGAAAACGTATTCTTCGCGCTGAAGCCGTACCGCGAAGGCCGTCACCGGGCCGGCGCCGGCGAGGGCCCTCACGGGTGCGCAGAACGCCTTGGCGGACTTGAACTGGTCCACCACCGGAAAAGCACCGACTCCGATTGCGAAGAACAAGAGCAATGCCTGCGCGACCCACGCGACCGGCCAGTGGCGCCAGGCTTTTGCGCCGACCACAAGCCCCGTCCACAGGAGACAAATCACTCCCACGGCCGAGAGCGCCGCGAGACGATCGTCGTGGGCGCCCGCGAAGGCAGTAAACGGCAGTAACACGGGCAACGCGGCCACCGCGAGCGACACGGGCATCCACGCGTAGGCGCTCGCGCGCAGCCACGCGTAGCGGCCCTCGTCGATCAGGGCGAGCAGGCTGCGCGCGACTAATATCGCCGCTGGCGGGTAAAGCGGAAGCAGGTAGAGCGCGCGCTTTTCAGCGATGAGGTGAAAGAAAACGAGCGCGGGGAGAATCCAGCTCAATAGGAGGCGCATGGCCGGCCCTTCACGGCGCTGTCGCCAGGCAAAGAACGCGGTCCACGGCAGGAGTAGCGTCCAGGGAAAGCAGTCCGCCGGCAAATTCTCCAGGTAGTACCAAGGCGGCTGTGCGTGGCTGACTCCGGAGAGCATGCGGTCGACGATCTGGCGCGAGAAGGTCCCGGAGACTTCATCCGCAACGGGGCCGGCAGTCGCACGGCGGGACAGATAGAACCATAGCGCGGCCAGCGCGAGCGCCAAGGGCAGGCCAAGCCAAAGGCGCAGGCTCCGGCGGCCTTCCTTGTTTGCCCAGGCGTTTGCGGCCGAGCCGAAGGCCGCGAACACGAGTGCTGGCGGTCCCTTCGCAAGCAGGCCCAGCGCGAGCCCCGCGTGAAACCTCACCCCCCACCCGCGGCCGCTCGCCTCGCGCCAACGCCAGAGTGAATAGAGCGAGAACGTGATGCAGGCGGTCAGGAGCATGTCGATTTGCCCGGTGTTCGATTGCCACCAGAAGCGGAAGGTGGTCATCAGGATGAGGGCGGACCAGAGGCCCGTGCGATCGCCGAACATTCGCCGCGCAAGATCGAAGGTCAAGAGCAAGGTCGCCAAGGCGGAGAGCAGCGATGGGATGCGCGCGGTAAATTCCGTCACCGTTCCCACCGGCCAGGACGCCGCCGCCATGAGCCAGAACAACAAGGGCGGCTTCTCGCGATACACCTCGTTGTTGCGCCGGGGTACGAGGTAGTCGCCGGAGAGCATCATTTCCTTGGCGACCAGGGCGTAGCGCGGCTCGTCGGGCGTCCAGAGATCCTTCGTGAGCGCCGGCACGGTGAGAACGAAGACGACCCCGATCGATACGAGCGCGATCCGCAGGGCGGGATTCATGCCGAGGCCTCTTGCCCCTCGTCGCCGGCCTTGCGGACCAGCCAGATGTTGCGCAGGTAAATGACGATGGTCGCGGCCATGCCGATGGCGAAGACCCATTCGCGCCGCTGAAAGAAGGTGGCCGCTTGCAGCGCCGATGCCAGCAAGCTGAGATACCAGAAGGCCGGCGGGACCACGCTGCGCCGCTTCATTTCCGTGGCGGCCCATTGCAGCAGAAAGCGTGCTGCGAAAAGCGCCTGGCCCACCGCGCCAATCGCCAGCCAGAACCACACGCGCCGCGCGACCTCGGGGGGCTGCGCCTGCGTGTGTTGGTATTCGCTGAGCCACACGCGCCCCAAGAGATAAATCGCCGGTATCCCGACCAGCAGGATAGTCCCGTGGACCAGGTGGCGGCGGCGGCGCGTCAAGGTGCCCTTCTCTCGCCAGATGTGGATGAGATTGCGACCGTATACGACAAGATTGAAATTTTGGCCGAGTGCGCCGAGCGGCGATTGCGTGGCCACGGAATAGCCCACGAGCAGCACTGAACCGACGCTGCTCATGTACCAAAACAGGAGCGGCATGACGCTGCGCCCGGCGCGCTCGGACGCGATCCACTGCACATAAAAGCGGCCGTAGAAAATCACGCCACCCACGATGCCGATCGTGTGCCAGAGCGCGCTGATGTCCCTCACCGCGACGCCGTCCACTCAGGACTCGCCTTCGACGGCGGGATACACGAGGCGGCGCTGGAGCCAAGCGACGCCGACGAGATCGAAGAGTCCGCGGCCGAGCCGATTTCCGATGCCGTATTTCGAGACGCCGTGCGTGCGCGGGTGGTGGCGTACGGGGCACTCGGTGATTCTCATGCCGGCCGAGATCAGCACGGCGGCGAAAAAACGGTGGGCGCCGTTGAAGCAGACTAGAAGATCGACGCACTCTTTGCGGAAGCCCTTGGTTCCGCAACCGGTGTCGCGCAGTCCGTCTTTGAGGATGGTCTTGCGCACGGCATTAGCCACACGGCTGGAGACGCGGCGCACCCAGGTGTCGTTACGCTTGGCGCGGTAGCCGCACACGCAATCGAAGTCGGTCAGAAGTTTCACCAGCTCCGGCAGGTCTTCGGGATCGTTCTGGAGGTCGCCGTCGAGCGTAAGAATATAGTCGCCCTTCGCGCGGCGCATGCCGGAAATCAGCGCGGCGGACTGCCCGAAATTTCGCAGGTGGTGGACGGCGCGAAAACGCGGATCCACGGCGGCGACGGCCTCGATGGCGTCGCGCGTTCCGTCCTGGCTGCCGTCGTTGACCAGCAGGCATTCGCACGCGCCGCCCATGGCGTCGAAGACCGGCTTGAGGCGGGCGGCCATCAGCGGGACGTTTTCCCGCTCGTTATAAAAAGGCACGACGACCGAAACCGAGTGTTTTTCCGCCACGGTCTAGGGTGCTCCTACCTACACGCCGCCACGCGGATCGCGCGG
>VFKU01000924.1 GCA_009885415.1 Rhodothermota bacterium | reverse complement strand
CATGTCCTCCGCGACCTGCCGGTCATGCACCAGCCGGTACGCGTAACGAATCAATGGCCCCTGGTAAGCAGCGAGCAGCTGCTCCACCTCGGCCAAATTCTCCTGGGGACGTGCGCCTGGTTTCATCTTCCCTCGCCGACTTCGACATCCGGCCGGGCCTTTGGCACCAAGCGATTCGCCACCGTCTCTATATACATAAGAACGGGCAACCGCCGGAACCTCTTACAGCCCAACCGAGCGCGCGCAGCCTATCCGCGCTCAAATTTTCGACCTAACTATAACCACGCTAGGGACTTAAACACCAGATACGCCCCTCGGCTCCCCGGGCGGTTCCGGCAGCGATATCGCCGCCGGAACGTCCTGTGCCGCAGTGGGTTGCGGCCTAATCCCCGTGCCCACAACACGGTCGACTGCCGTCCAATGTGCGATTGAATGGGCGTAAAACTCGGTGAGTTCACGGGTCTCGGGATTCAGGCGATAGCGGTCGCCGTCCTCGGTGATCATCTGTCGATAACGCAGCATGTCGACGGCGCGCTGGATCGTCCGCTCCTTGGGGATTTCGGAATTCCGGATCGGCGCGCCGTGGCTTTGCAGGTCGCGGATCAAATCGTGCACGCGGCGCTTCACCTCGAAGCTATCGAGCCACTCCTCGCCCGCCGCGAGGAATACGGTCGACACCAGCGGCGCGGGCAAAATCGGCACGACCTCGGCGACGCGATCCATGAGTCCGCGCGCGAGTCGCTCAATCTCCGCGAAGCGTTCCGTGCGTTCCATTCGGTTGAACACGAGCGAGTGTTCGGCGCAGTAGGCCTTGAGCGAAAGCGGCCGGCCGAAGTTCACGCTGGCGTAGCCGAAGCGCTTGCGGCGCTCGTCCAGCGAGAGCGCCATGTTCTTGCGCCAGAATTGAATGAAGGTGCGGTACATGAACCACTTGCTGCGCTTGGGCGAATTCGGATCGCGCCGATGCAGCAGGCTCTTGTCCTCGATGATCCGATCATAGTTGATCCCGATCGGTACGAACACAATGTCCCGCTGCCGCTCGATATCGTAGTTGCGCAGCATGTAATCGAGCACACCGAGTTTCGGCGCGCGCAAGAATCCGTCGTGGCTCAGGCCGCCTTCAGGGAACACGGCCTGGCTCACGCCCTCGTCGGTCGCCATGTGGATGTAGCGCTCGAGCACCTTGCGATACAGCGGGTCCTTCGAATTGCGCCGCACGAAGAACGCGCCCATCGCGCGCACCAGCGTCTGCAGCGGCCACACGCGCGCCCACTCGCCGACAGCGTAGCTCAACGCCGAACTTCGCGCGACCAGATACGAGACGAGGATGTAATCCATATTGCTGCGGTGGTTCATGACGAAAACGACGGTCGCCTCGGAGCCGACGTCCTGCAAGCGGCGCGGATCGAGGAACCCAACGCGGACGGTATACAGCACGCGCGCAATCCGCTTCGCGAGCCAATAGCCCACTCGAAAATAGATATACGCATTGAAGGCCGGCACGATCTCCCGCGCGTACCCCACCACCTTGGCCTGCGCCACCTCGCGCGGCATGCCGTGTTCCTGCGCGTAAGCCTGCATCGTCGCGATCACTTCCGCGTCGTACACCAGCCGATCGAGCAAGACCTGCCGCTTCGTGAGCTGGAACGGGCGCAACGAAATCCGCAGCCGCGCCCCCATCTCGTCGATCGCACGGTTCACCCGCCGCCGCACGATCCACCGCGCGCTCGGCATAAACAACCGATCGAGCAGCGCGATCAGGGTCGTAGCGACAAGCAACACAACGACCCACAGCGGGAGGGTGACGTCGCTCATCCCCTCTCCCCCGCTCTGTTCGTACTCGTGCTCGT
>VFKU01000392.1 GCA_009885415.1 Rhodothermota bacterium | reverse complement strand
GTGTCGAAGGCGGGGTAGTAACTGACGCGCCCGCGCGATTTGCCACGCGGCCTCAGCCGCTTGATGCGCCGAAGCACAGACTCCATCGCTCGGTTTCGCTTCGTCCGCTTCGTTTTACCGCGCTTTCGTTTCTCGGGCTTGAGTCTGTCGAAACGCGTTCGCAGCCGATTGAACTTCCTCCCGGCAAAGGCAAACGCGCGTTTCAGCTTCTTGGGAAGGGCGCGGATCCGTTTGACCTGGCGGGTCACGAGTTCGACCGTCCGGCGGCGCATCCGGTGGCGCCTCGTCCGCAATCTCAATCGAAAGTCATTGAGACGCCAACGCTCTTGAAAAGTGTGGTGCGCCAAACGGCGCGCCCGCTCGTCTGGATCGATCGGGCCCTCCGCGAGTATCTGTCCGAACATCCGCTCCAAGGTCCGGGTAGCCGTTTCCAGCAGCGCGATCTCGCGCACCTGCCTGTTCAAAACGCCGGAGTCGATCGGGACCGAAAGCGCCGTCTCAATCTGTTTCCTGAACGCCGGCCAGTCGCCGTGCGGGGCGTAGAACAACGCGTCGCCGCAGGTCTCCTCGAGGACGGGAAGCCGGAAGGCGACGCAGGGCGTGCCGCAATACAGCGCTTCGACGGGGGGATAGCCGTAGCCCTCGAAGAGCGAGGGGAAGAGCACCAAGCGCGCACGCTTAAGCTCGCGAAATTTCTCGATGTCGGACAGCTGCGGCTTGAAGCCGAGCTCGACTCCGAACTCGCGCGACAGCGCGGTAAGCTGCATCAGCGTCGCGGCAGGCACGGACTCCTTGCCGAGCACGAAGACGAGCGTGTGCCCGCGCATGGCCTCGCAGAACAGCTTGTCGATGGATTCACTGCCCTTGTGTCGCGCGGTGGAGAATCGCATGAACAAGAGAATGCGGCGCTCGTGCTCGATCGCGCCGGTGCTGTCGGCCGCCGGCGTATTCACCGGGGGATAACAGAATTCGAAGCGGGTGCGCGCGGGATGCTTTTGGTAGAACTTCTTCGCCCACGTGTTGCCTTCCGCCGAGATCGAGAGCACGAGCGAGGCCCCCTCGACGGCACGCTTCCACGGCGCCCAATCCGACAAGGGCCGTGGGACGGGCGAGAGGGAATTGAACCAATCGCCCGACTCGAAATTCACAAAGACGAGCTGCGCGCCGCGTTGCAGCGCGAAGATCTCCACGCGCGCGTAGTACCCCGCGAAAGACGCCGCGGGAATGAGCACGACGAAATCGAAGTCGCCCTCGGGAAGACCGGAGCGAAAGTCCTTCGTAAGCGCGACGCTGATTTCCGCGTGGCGCGGATACCGCTCCATGTCGGGAAAGAAAACGGGCATCTGGTTGGTAACGAAATGCACGTCGTGCCCGCCGTGGGCCAGCGCCTCCGCGAGCATCAGCGCATAGTAACGCCCGCCCGAGTAGGTGTTCGGCGGCATCGTCGCGACGACGGCCACGCGCATCCTGCGCGAGTCCGCGTGCAAGTCAGCGTGGCGAGGGCCGGCGGACGTCATTGTGAAGCGGTTCCAAGCACGCGAAGCCATGCATCCTTCTCAGAAACGAGGCGATATCGCTCGGCGCGCGCAGAAATCGCGCCCGAGGCGTGGCCTCTGCAAGGAATGGAAATGTTAACAGACCCTTCCCGGAAAGACTCGTTTCGCTTCACCGCGCCGATCCTCCCCGTGCGGAAGTGGCAACTCTGTCCGCCACTATTGCGAATCACTATCACGGGGACCGGCCGGCCTTCGCGAGCGAACGTCTCCAGGTTCCAAAGTACAAATTCCACAGGCGTCTCTCGCTGACCAGCACGTGCTCCGAGGTCACCAAGCCGTTGGCAGTCGATCCGTAGTTTTCTTCCGAGATGTGTCCGAAGGTAATTGTATGAAACTCTTCGCGCCTGGACAGCTCATCGCGTATGGCCTTGGCACGCTCGGCGTTGAACGGCTTGCCGCGGGTCGTCCCGGCGGAGAATTTCAGGATGGTGTTCTCCTTGTAGAATGTCTCGCCCAAAAGATCGGCGATGATCAGATTCTCCTGGTCATCCGTCATGATAATCGCTGCGCCCCGTAGTGAACCAAACTCCGACTTGATCGTCTGCGCGTCAGTGCGGAACTTGAGCGCAATAGCCCGCTGGTCGACGCTTTCATGAAAACCTCCCGCGAGGGCTACGGTCGCCATTCCGGCGATCAGGGTCACGGCAAGCGCGGCGCGAAGACGGGCCGCGGCCGGCGCCGATGCGGCACGAGAGACGAGAACGCCGGCGAGCGCCAGT
>VFKU01000903.1 GCA_009885415.1 Rhodothermota bacterium | reverse complement strand
TGGTAGGATGAGAACCACCCCTTGGAAGACGAAATACAGAGGGAACCTCAGGAGGATCCAGCATCACGGCGCGGACAGATCCGTCCAATCCGTGAAATCCGTGAAATCCGTGGCTAAAGTGGCGTGACCTTACTCCGCGGGCGAGTCCGTCGGCGAGAGCTCGCGGATGCCTTGGGCGTTGGCGTTGCGAGCGCGGTCGAGTTGACTGCGCGTGCAGGTGGCTTCGCGGAGGTCGGCTTCGCTGAGGTCGGCGCCGTCGAAGGACGCGCCTTGCAGGTTGGCGTGCTGTAGATCGGCGGCATGCAGATCCGAGTGGGTGAAGCTCGCGCCTTGCGCGTCGATCGAACGCAGATACGTGCCGCGAAAATTGCAGCCGCTGAAGGTCGCGCGTTGCAGGCCGGCGTGTTTCATGTCGGCCACGGAGAAATCGGTGTTGGTGATCGTCACTTCGCGGAAATCGGTGTCCTGCAAGTCGGCGCCGTTGAAGTGGGCGCCGTCCATGCGCGCAGCGGCGAAGCTCGCGCGCTGCGCCTTCACTTCGACGAAGCGCGCGCCGGACAGGTTCGTCTCGTTCATGCGCGTGTCTTCGAGGTTCGCCTGCGAGAAATCCGCGCCGCTGAGATCCGCGCGCGTAAGGTCAGCAGTGGCGAGCTGCGCTTCCTTGAGGTCCGCGCCGGGCATGATGGCGTCGCGCAGGATTGTCTTCTTGAGGATTGCGCGCTGCAAGATCGCGTTGGCGAGCTTCGCGCCCTCGAGGTTCGCGCGCTGAACCTTCGCCTCATACAAGTCCGCGCCGCTCAAGTCCGCGCGCGAAAGATCGGCCTTCTGCAAATTCGCGCGCTGCAAAATACAGCCTCGCAAATCCGCCTCGATAAGATTCGCGCCTTGCAGGTTTGCCTCACGAAGATCCGGAGTTACGCCGGGGACTTGCGTCCGCCACGCGTTCCAACCCGCAATCCCCGCCTGCAGGAGCGCCAGATGTCCTGAGTCCGCCACGTCCGGCTTCCTTCGCCAACCGCTGCCCGCCCGTTAATACCGTTAGGATACAAGATCGGCTTCCGCGCCTACAAGCCCCCGGAGCGCTCCGCGCGATGTCAACTCCGCGTGACACCGGCCTTCCGCGCACTCCGGATTGGCCTTGCGCAGCCGCGCGCTGCTACCATACCGGACGCTTCTCGGGGGACAAGCGCTCTTGCTTGCTTCGCTTCTACTTACGCTCGCTCTATGCGCACAGCCGGACGTGTCCGCGCCGGCGGCCGCTGTTCCGTCCGCCGCGCCGCAGCCCACTGAGACCGCCGCTCCGCCCGGGCCGCGCCTGCCGCTCGAGTCGCCGGTCTTTACCGCTCGCTTCACGGCCTCCGACGCCGGACTCCAGTCTGCATGGCAACACGCGGCACTATCTATAGGGCG
>VFKU01000509.1 GCA_009885415.1 Rhodothermota bacterium | reverse complement strand
CCGCGCGATGCGGCTTTTAACCGTACCTTTTCTGCACTTGACGATCTTCGCGATCGTGCTGTAGTCCAGCCCGTTCAATTCGCGCAAGACCAGCACCTCGCGGTGCTTGGGCGAGAGCATATTCAGCCCGGCCTCGAGCATGCCGTCGATCTCGTGCAGACGCGCGGCGCGATCCGGCCGCAGCGAATCGTCCTCGAGGCTGCGCTCGGTGTTCTCGTCGTCGGTCAGCGAGAAGGTGGTCCCGCGTCCGCGGCGTCCCGAGTCCCGGATGAAGTTCAGGGTCAAGTTCCTCGCGATGCCGAAGAGCAGCGTGGAGAACTTGGCCGAGGGCGTCAGCCGGTCGAGGTAACGGTACACACGTACAAAACTGTCTTGCGCGAGGTCCTCGGCGTCCTCTCGGCTGCCGATCATGCGTTGGCAGAAGTGGACGACGGGGCGCTCGTAGCGCCGGACGAGTTCGGAGAAGGCGGCCATGTCCCCGGTACGCGCCTTTTCGATGAGGCCCCAATCGGAGGTATCACTCATCTGTGCGCGTCCGAGGGCCGGAATCGCCGACACTCGCCAACTTTGGGTTGAAACCCCAACACTTGTAATCGGTTCCAGTTTCACGTCGTAAGTATAACCTGAGCAATTGCTTACGTTAGTTTTGAGATCCTGCCCCTAGCCGCTGGAGTGTACTTTCGCCGTCGCCACCAGGAACTCTCCACCGTCAAGTAACTTCGTGCCGCAGCGAACAATGGTACCTGGTACAAATTCCCATTCCTCATTGACTGCATTGTAGTCTCTGGTGGGAAGTAGCAAAAAAAGCCCATCTTTTAGCGGTTCCGCCTCGATTGGACGGTAAACGTCGATATTTTCGCCAAGTAATCTTACATATATTGTCGTCATAATACTTGTTGCCTTCGATAGCGATCCGAGTAGAGTTCGGCCGACACATGCTGACTCGAACTCTAGATCGCCCTTTCAGGGCTTGAGTTATTAGGATCGCCCGAACCCATGGCGTCGCTTCTCTCTGCCCTGGGCTACCGTAGATCGCCCCTTCGGGGCTGAGTTCGGTGACTCTGAGTAGGACTCTCCTTTCCTATGGTAGGTTTATGCGCGTCTGACTCGGGGGCCGTCGGGGCTGTCTTCTAGGACCCAGCCGAGGGTGGTGAGTTCCTTGCGGAGTGCGTCGGCGCGGGCGAAGTCTTTGGCGCGGCGGGCTTTTTGGCGTTCTTGGACGAGGGCTTCGATTTCGGGAGGGACGGCGGCTTCGGGGGCGTCGCCGAGAAAGCAGACGACCTTGTCGAGGCGATCGAAGAGGGCGAGGGCGCGGTCGGCTCCGGCTTTGGAGAGGCGGTCTTCGTCCATGAGGCGGTTGGCTGCGCGGATGAAATCGAAGAGGGCGGCGAGGGCGCCGGAGATGTTGAGGTCGTCGTCGAGGGCCTCGGCGAAGGATTTTTCGGCGGCGGCGCACTCGGTTTCGAGGGTTTCGCCGGCGGCTGAGCGGACCGATTTGAGGCGGCGGCGGAAATCTCGGATGCGTTGGACGGCTTCCTTGGCGGCTTCGAGGTTTTCGTTGGAAAAGTTGGTGGGCTGACGGTAGTGCGTCGAGCGCAGCGCGTAACGGATCGCGATCGGGTCGTGGCCTTGGGCGAGGAGATCGCGCAGGTTGATGACGTTGCCGAGGGACTTGGAAATTTTCTGGCCTTCGAGATTGAGGTGTGCGGCGTGGAGCCAGTAGCGCACGAAGGGTTTTCCGGTCGCGCCTTCAGACTGCGCGATCTCGTTTTCGTGATGCGGGAAGACGAGATCGATGCCGCCGCAGTGGATGTCGAAACTTTCGCCGAGCAGGCCCATGCTCATGGCGGAGCATTCGAGGT
>VFKU01000869.1 GCA_009885415.1 Rhodothermota bacterium | reverse complement strand
CTCGACCAGATGGACAAGCCGGATGTCGATTACATCGAGGGCCTCTCGCCGGCAATCTCGATCGAGCAGAAGACGACCCACCGCAACCCGCGATCGACCGTCGGCACGGTGACGGAAATCTACGACTACCTGCGCCTGCTCTTTGCGCGCATCGGCGTGCCGCACTGTTACAACTGCGGCAAACCGATCAAGTCGCAGACGCCGCAGTCCATTGTGGACGGCATCACCGCGCTGCCCGAGGGTACGCGCGTACAACTGCTCGGGCCCCTCGTGCGTCAGCGCAAGGGCACGTACCAGAAGATTTTCGAGGAAGTGAAGAAGCAGGGCTTCGTGCGCGTGCGCGTGGACGGCACGTTCTATGGCGTGGACGATGAAATCCCGCTCGAACGCTACGTCAAGCACGACATCGACGTCGTCGTGGACCGGCTCGTGGTGAAGTCGGGCCTTGGCAAGCGGCTGACCGACTCTGTTGAGACCTGTCTCAAGCTCGGCCATGGCATCCTCCGCATCCACGCCGAGACGCCTGACAAGAAGGTGACGGAGTCTTTACAAAGCGAGCACTTCGCGTGCGTGGATTGCGGGATCAGCTACGAAGAACTCGCGCCGCGCATGTTTAGCTTCAACAGCCCGCACGGCGCCTGCCCGAATTGCACGGGTCTCGGCACGACGATGGAGATCGATCCGGAGCTGGTCGTGCCCGATCCCTCGCTGACGATTCGCGACGGCGCGATTCGCGCGTGGAACATTCACAAGATGATGGACGGCTGGTACCGTCGGCAACTGCAATGCCTCTGCGACCATTTCAAGATGAGTCCGGACACTTCCTGGCAGAGCCTGCCCGAGGGTTTCCGAGAGGTCGTGCTGCACGGTTCCGGCGACGAGGAAATCGCATTCGCCTACGAGAGCAAGCGCGGCGAATCGTCCTACAAAGTGAAGAAACCTTTCGAGGGTGTGATCCCCAACGTGGAGCGGCGCTTCCGCGAAACGGATTCCAATTCCCAGCGTGAGCGTTTGGCGCAATTCATGGCGACGCGTCCGTGCAAGGTGTGCAAGGGCGGCCGACTCCGGCCCGAATCGCTTGCAGTAACGGTCAACGACCGTAACATTCTCGACGTGACGGCGCTCTCGATCGGCGACGCGGTCGCGTTCTTCACGGGGCTGACGCTGAGCAAGCAGCAAAAGGCCATCGCCGAACGCGTGCTCAAGGAAGTGCAGGAGCGGCTCGGTTTCCTCGAGAGCGTCGGGCTCGAATACCTCACGCTCGATCGCCACGCGGGCACGCTCTCCGGCGGCGAATCGCAGCGCATCCGGCTGGCGACGCAGATCGGCTCGGGCCTGATGGGCGTGCTCTATATCCTCGACGAGCCGAGCATCGGCCTGCACCAGCGCGACAACGACCGGCTGATTACGACGCTGCGGCGCCTGCGCGATTTGGGCAACACGGTCATCGTGGTTGAGCACGACGAGGACACGATCCGCACGGCGGACCACGTGATCGATCTCGGGCCCGGCGCGGGCGTGCACGGCGGGTACATCGTCGCGCAGGGCACGCCGGCGCAGGTCGCCAAGCACAAAGACTCGCCCACGGGGCGCTTCCTTTCGGGCGCGTTCTCGATTCCCGTGCCGAAGAAAGTACGCGAGGGCAACGGAAAATCCATTGTCATCCGCGGCGCGCGGCACAACAACTTGAAAAACATCGACGTCGAGATTCCGCTCGGCGTGTTCCTCTGCGTGACGGGTGTGTCGGGCTCGGGCAAATCCACCCTCATCAACGAGACCCTGTATCCCGCCGCGCTGCGCATGTTGAACGGATCGCTGCGCGCCAAGCCCGGCGCACACTCGCGCATCGAGGGCCTCGCGCACGTCGACAAGGTGATCGACATCGACCAAGCGCCCATCGGCCGCACGCCACGATCGAACCCCGCGACGTACACCGGGCTCTTCGGCCCCGTGCGCGACATCTTCGCCAAGCTGCCCGAGGCCCGCGCGCGCGGTTACGAGGCGGGGCGCTTCAGCTTCAACGTGAAGGGCGGGCGCTGCGAGGACTGCGAGGGCAACGGGCTTATCACGATCGAGATGCACTTCCTGCCCGACGTGTTTGTCACCTGCGAAGTGTGCCGCGGCCGGCGGTATAATTCGG
>VFKU01000724.1 GCA_009885415.1 Rhodothermota bacterium | reverse complement strand
GCGAGAAGGATCACACGAGCGCGACCCGAGCGGCCGAGTACCGCGACCGCAAACGTAACGCGTCACGTGTCGCAAGCGTGACGTCACAGCCCGTCACGCGTGACGTCACGGCAAAAGAGCGTGACGTCACACAAGCAGATCTCAGATCTCAGAAGCAGAAGCAGAGTTCAGAAGCAGAAGCAGAGCTAAGAGGGAGCAGCAGACGCGCGGGCGCGCGAGAGGCGGCGCCACCCACCCCGGTTGCGATTGAGCGCGATCCTCTGGCAGCGGAGATCGCCACGGCCCTTGCGTCGTCGTCCAGGTTCAGGAACTTGGGAGGGGACGTAGCCGAGGCGCTCCTCGGCCACTTGGGGCCGCTGGCGTTGCAACTCGACGCGGCCAAGATTGCCGGGGCGGTAGCAGCGGCGGCGCTCGAGCTTGAGGAGGGCGCGTCGGAGCGCCGCGTGCGCCAGGTGCTCGGGTGGAAGTTTAAGGATGCGTTGGACCCGGCGACGCGCGGCAATGGCAAGAGCAAGCACTTGGTGCAAGGCGATCCGAATTTGGAACGATTCGTCGCCAACATAACTGCGGGGCGACTCGCATGGGAAGACGGAACAACATGAGCGGTTTTGATTTTGAAGGGTTTATTCGCGGGTTGAAACTCGACACGGGCAACCCTGACAAAGCCGACGAACGGGATCGCGACGCGAACGAGGCCAGGCTTGCAGAGTGGAGGCGGGTTACCGCTGGCGGGCTTCCAGATTGGGCCTGGGCAAATTGGTGTAACGAGGCTTGGACGCGCCGGCTGTCGCCCCGGGTGAGGGCAGAACTCGGCTCGTGGAAGCCGTTCGAGTTTGCCGGCGGGTGTTGGCGCATCGGCGAAGCTCGCCTGGTTATCGGGCCGAGCGGCTGCGGTAAAAGCTCGGGCGTGTTCGCGTCGCTCAGTGCTGCGTCAAGGGCCTCGCGGTTGGCTGCGGTGGCCTTGGGAAAGGCTTTCGGTGAGCCGCCGACCCTGGTGTGGCTGACAGAGAAAAAGCTTGTCGAGGCGCAAGGCGAGCGCAAGAGCGAGCTGTATCGGAGGGCCGAGGTCGCCAGCATTCTCGTCATCGACGAGCTGGGCACAGCCGGCGGTCACGTCTCGCAGGTGGGGCAATTCCCGATCATTGCCGGAATACTTGAGGAACGCTACGCGGCGGGCCTTAGCACCATCGCGACCTCGGGTCTGTCGCGGGTGGCGATTGCAGAACGATACGGGGCCGGAACGCTTCGTCGCTTGATGCATGGTAGCGTGATTGTTGATTTATTTGGTAGCGGGGTTAACACAAGGTAATGGGGCTACTGGATAGGTTGAGCTGGTATTCGCACTGTGACGCGAGCCTCGCGCGCGCACATTGCTATGATTCCGCGCACATGCAGCGTTCGCTTTGCCTTCGGGCGCACCCTGGATACCTGGAGGCGGCGACGACGACGACGGACACGCGGTGCGAACATTGCGAGCGCGTTGCCGGCGAACACGCGGACTGGCACAGGAGGCACGAAAAGTGAGCGACCAGTTCGCACAACGCAACATCGCGCGAACGCCAACCCTCATCGGGGCCGGGGCGCTGACGCAGGAGCAGCGGCGCTACATCGTCGGGCTGCATTCGTCACGGACGCAGGCGGCGAAAATCCTGGGCGTGAGTCAGGTCACCTTCGAGGAGCTGGCGCGCGTCGGCGGCAATCTCCGCGCCGTGACGCTGGAGCGAGCTCGAGCGCGCATCGCAGAATTGCAGGGGCGGTAGGGGAACGTCGTTCTACGCCAAAGCACCGCACTTGCGTTGCCCGTCGTCGTGGCGTAGTTTTGGCGCATGGCTGGCATGAACATCGTGATTGGGCTTGGACGCGGCAAACCGGGCAAGGGCGAGAGCAGCCACGACCGGGGCATGAGCGAGCACGACCAGGGCAACGAGAACGAGGGCGAGGACGAGGACGCGGAGCTCACCGAGTACGAGCTGGGGGCCGAGTCGATGCGCGAACGGGCCTGCGCGCTCGCGGCGATGCATGGCGCTGGCAAGCGGCCGGCGAAAAGCCTCGATAAAATGATCGAGGAATTGCCCCTCGATGAGCGCGAGTCGAGTCACAACCTCGGGGACGAGGGCGACGACGAGAGCAGCCACGAGCCGAACCAGGACACGAAATATTGAAGCCCTCACGTGCCGTCGTCATATTGAAGCCCTCACGTGCCGTCGTCGCGGCACCGAGTGACGAGCCTGCAGCAGTGTGGGCGCCGCTCTCGGCGCTGCACGCTTGGTGCCGCAATCCAAGGCGCAACGATGCCGCGGTTGCGAAAGTGGCGGCAAGCATCAAGCGATTCGGGTTCGCATCGCCGATTATCGCGCGCAAGAATGGCGAGGTCATCGCAGGGCATACCCGGCTCAAAGCTGCGTTCTCCCTCGGCATGGACCGCGTGCCGGTGCGGTACCTGGACCTGGACCCGAGCGAGGCGCATTTGCTCGCGCTCGCGGACAATCGGCTCGCCGAGGCGGCAGAGTGGGACGTCGAGGCGCTCGCTTCGCTGCTCTCGGATTACGCGCTCGATGACGCGGCGCTCGCGGGCTGGGACTCCGCGGGGCTGGAGGCGCTCGCGAACGAGCTGGGCGCGCTTGAGCCGCGCGAGGTTGTCGAGGACGAGGTGCCAGAGCCTCCCGTCGTTCCGATTACGAAGCTCGGCGACCTGTGGCTACTCGGGGAGCACCGAGTGCTTTGCGGCGACTCGACGAAGGCCGAGGACGTGGCGCGGCTGATGTGTGGGGAGACGGCCGACCTGATTTGGACGGACCCGCCGTATGGCATAAACCACATCGGAGGGGACCGCAACCCGCGCTCGCCAACCTACAGGTCTGGCGGCGTTGTCCACAACGACGACAAGGCAGGGGGTGAGCAGGTCGCGTTTGTTAGCGCGGCGATTGGCAGCGTCCCGCGACACGACTCGACTGTTTTGTATGTTGCAAGCCCGTCCGGTTCATTCTTGCGAGAAATGACCGACGCATTCAATGCGTCAGGCTTTGAGTTCCGGCATACCCTCGTTTGGGTCAAGTCAGCGTTTGTGTTTGGCCGCTGTGATTACCACTACAGGCACGAGCTTGTCCTGTACGGTTGGGGGAAAAAACACGAGTGGAGCGGGCCGCGAGATATTTCAACGGTGTTCGAGTTCGCGCGGGGCGATAGCAAAATAGAGCATCCAAC
The DNA here is from genome assembly GCA_009885415.1 of Rhodothermota bacterium. Lineage (GTDB taxonomy): Bacteria > Hydrogenedentota > Hydrogenedentia > Hydrogenedentales > VFKU01. The sequence continues at coordinate 1,120 of VFKU01000724.1, read as the reverse complement.
ATCGAAGCCGGTTGGCTTGGTGGTATCTACTGCAAAGAATCATCCGGCATCTTTGATGGCTGACCCCTTCCTCGGCTCGGGCACCACGCTCATCGCCGCCGAGCAGCTTGGGCGTAAATGCTATGGCATGGAGATATCCCCGCAGTATGTTGACGTAATCGTGAAGCGTTGGGAAAACTTGACGGGCAAGAAAGCGACGCTAGCATGAAACGCCAGACAACCTACACGCCAGCGCTCGGGGCGCGTCTCGCCGCGGCGCTCAAAGCTGGGCAGCAGCGCAAAAGCGCGTGCGCTGCGGCGGGCGTTAGCACGTCCACGCTCCTCCGCTGGTTGACTTGGGGCGCGGCAGGCGAGGAGCCGTTCGCGGCGTTCGCCCTGCAAGCCAACGAGGCCGAGGCCGAGTGCGAGGCGCGCGCCGTGCTCTCGATTCAGATCCAGGGGCGCGAGGACTGGCGAGCCTTGGCGTGGTACCTCGAACGGCGCTTCCCGCTGTCATGGGGCGATACGAAAGGGGCTCAGGCGAAGCTCGACGCCGAGCGCGAGGCGATGCTTGACGGGTTCGTGCGGGTGTGTGCTCGGCGTGGGTTGTCCGACGCGGCAGAGGAGGTATTGATTGAGCTTGCAGGGCATAGCAGCGACGAGGCTGCAACAGCTAGCGGCGCAACGAACCCAGCGCACTGACGCCGCGGGGCTGACGCTCGAAAGGATGTTGACCTCGCCGAATGGCTTCGGCTTGGCCACGGCGACGCCGTTGCAGCTTGCGATATGCCGGTTGATTGACGGGCGACCGCTCGCGGGCCTTGAGCGCGTCCCGTTGTTGAAGAACGCGCGCGCTTACGCCGCCGACATCCGAGAGCGGGCCACGTTCAAATGGAGCGTCGGCTCACTCCGCGCGGTTGCGTCGCAGCGGCCGGCAGAGGCCTACATCGTCGGGCCGATACGCTCGGGAAAATCGCTGTTAACCGCGGCAGTCGCGGTGTGCGCCACGCAACGCTGCGACGTCTCGTTGCTTGGCGCTGGCGAGGTCCCGCGCGTCTCCGTGGTGTCGCTCACCACCGACCTTGCGCGCGTCGTCTACGGGCACGTCACGGGCCGCGTCGCGGCGTCGCAGGCGCTGCGG
>VFKU01000535.1 GCA_009885415.1 Rhodothermota bacterium | reverse complement strand
TCGATCTGCGCGATCCATGCGTCGCTCCACGAATGGGCGCAGGGGGTGCCGTGGGGGGTGGTACGGGGTGGCGCTGCGGTGGTCATGGTGCCTCCTATGGTGCTTATGGGAATGTATGGGAAGCATGGGAGCTATGGGACGGGTAGGTCCGATAGCGCCCATGGAGCCCAAGGGACCGGTGAAGGTCCCTATATAGAGGTGTGGGTTGTTGCAGTGGGGCGAGGCGGGAGCGCGGGTAAATTTGGGGGTGCGGAACAAGGGCGCTGAGCGCGTAAGTGTTTGCGTGAGCGGGAGATGTGGTTGGCGGTTAACCGTTCTGAGCGAGAGAGGCTGTGAACTTACTTAGGCGCGGGCTTCCAACTCCTGCCAGCGGCCGTAGAGCGCAACGGCCGTCGCCTTGGCCCCATCGAGCTCTGCCAGCTTGGCGCGCACGGCTTCATGTGGCTGGGTATAGAAGTTTGGCGCGGCGATCTCGGCTTCGAGTTTTGCGACTTTGGCGTCGGCGGCCTCGATGGCGTCGTGCATGCCGGCGAGTTCTTTTTTCTCGTGGTAACTCAGCGCTTTCGCGCCGTTGCCTGAGGACGCGGTCGCGGTTTTCGCGGTCGATGATGTGGCGACAGGACGCGACGCGTTGGCCGCGTTCTTCATGTCTTCCTCGCGGCGTTGGCGGTAGGCGAGGTAATCGTCGTAATTTCCCGCGCTGCTGTATACCTTTCCGTTGCCTTCGAAGACGATGAGGTGCGTGCAGAGACGGTTGAGAAAGTAGCGGTCGTGGCTGACGAGGAGCGCGCAGCCTTCGAAGGCGAGGATGGCTTCTTCGAGGACGCGGAGCGTGGCGAGGTCGAGATCGTTCGTCGGCTCGTCGAAGGCGAGGACGTTGCCGCCTTGGAGGAGTTTTTTGGCGAGGATGACGCGGTTGCGCTCGCCGCCGGAGAGGTTGCGCATGGGCGCACGCACGCTGTCCATGTCGAAGAGGAGCCGCTCGAGGTAGCCGGGGATGTAAATCCGGCGGACGCCGGTGTCGAAATAGTTTCCGCCGCCCGAGACGAAATCCAGCACCGACTGCTTGGGGTCGATGTCTTCGTGGGTCTGGTCGACGTAGAGAAACTTGACGGTTTCGCCGATCTTCACCGTGCCGGATGTCGGCTTTTCCTCGCCCATCAGCACTCGCAAGAGCGTTGTCTTGCCGCAGCCGTTCGCCCCGCAGATGCCGATGCGCATGCCGCGCTGCATCAGCAGCGTCAGTTTACTGAAGAGTGTCCGCCCGCCGATCGAATACGAGATCTGCTCCGCGTCGATCACGCGATCGCCGAGGCGTTGCGGGAGCGGAATCTCGAAGGTGGTCTCGATGACTTCCTCGGGGCCCTTGTCGGCGATGAGCGCTTCGACGCGGCGTACGCGCGCCTGTTCTTTCGTCCGCCGCGCCTTCGCGCCGCGCCGCAGCCACACCAGTTCGCGGCGGAGCTCGCCCTGCCGCGCGGTTTCGGTGCGCGCCTCGGTCTCGAGGATCTGCGTCTTGTACTCGAGGAAGCTTTCGTAGTTTCCGGGAAAGCTATACAGGTGTCGGCGGTCCATCTCGACGATGCGCGTGACGACCTGGTCGAGGAAATAGCGGTCGTGCGTGATCAACACGCAGCTCCCCGTGTAGGTCTTGAGGTACTGCTCGATCCACAGCGCGCTCTCGGTGTCGATGTGGTTCGTCGGCTCGTCGAGCAGGAGCACGTCCGGCTCGCGCAATAGGGTCGCGGCGATGTCCACGCGGCGGAGTTCGCCACCGGAGAGATTGCCGAGTTCCGCGTCTTCGGGCGGAAGGCCGAGCGCCGCGGCCATGCGCGCGGCGCGTGCTTCGGCTTCCCAGACGTGGTGCAACTGCGCGAGATGATCGACTTCCTCGAACTCGTGCTGCAGGCGGTCGTGCTCCGCCGGCGTCAGGTCGTGGCCCAGCCGCTCGCCCAGCGCGGCGTGTCGATCGGCCAATTCCAGCCACGGCGCGATCGCGGTCCGCAGCGCATCGCGCACGGTCTGACCCGGAGGCAGGGCGCAGGTCTGCGTCAATACGCCGACCGTCAGCCCCTGCCGCCGCGTCACTTGGCCCGTATCCGGCGTCTCCAATCCCGCCATAATCCGCAGCAGCGTGGATTTGCCCGAGCCGTTGCGCCCGATCAGCCCGATCCGCTCGCCCTCGTGCACCGACAGCGACACCTCGTCGAAAATGGGCTGCGAGCCGAAACTTTTCGACACGTTCTGCGCGCTAAGCAAGACTTGGCCTACATTGACATCGGACATTTGAACTTCCACTTCTCGTTGGGGGACACTGGCGGGGCAAGAGCGGTATTATCGCGCGCTTCGGTAGGCCCATCCAAATTGCTGGCGCGAAGTGGCCCGTGAGATTGGGCTGGCCGCGGACGTTTCAGGGATTAGCGGGCCCGTTACTTCCAGGTTGATGTTATCTTGACTTCGCACGACCATAGCGACAGCCACCCTCCCCGCCAGCCATTCTGGCAGCGCTATATTTTTTCGACCGACCACAAAGTGATCGGCGTCCAGTACGCGCTGACGTCGATGGTCTTCATGTTCGCCGGCTTCATGCTGATGGTGCTCATGCGCTGGCAGCTTGCGTACCCCGGCACGCCGCTGCCCTTTATCGGCCACTTGCTCACCAGCGAGGCGCGCTTCTCGCCGCCGGGCGTGATGCTGCCCGAGTTCTACAACTCGCTCGGCGCGATGCACGGCACGGTCATGATTTTCCTTGGCGTGGTGCCCTTCGCCGTCGGCGCTTTTGCCAATTACCTTGTCCCCCTGCAAATCGGCGCGCCGGACATGGCTTTCCCGCGGCTGAACATGGCGAGCTACTGGGTCTATTTCCTCGGCGGCGTGATTTTTCTCGGCAGCTTCTTTCTGCCCGACGGCGCTGCGCGCGCTGGATGGACCTCGTATCCGCCGCTCTCGATTATTGAGACCCCCGGCCAGACCTTCTGGCTGGCGGGCATGTTCATGGTCATTGTGTCTTCGCTGCTCGGCTCGGTGAACATTCTCGTCACCATCATTCAACTCCGCGCGCCGGGGCTTACGTTCATGCGGCTGCCTTTTTTTGTCTGGGGACAGTTCATCACGGCGTTTCTATTGTTGCTTGCGTTTCCGCCGCTCCAGGCCGCGGCCGTCATGCAGCTTATGGATCGCCTGCTGCATACGAGCTTTTTCATTCCCTCCGGCCTTTACATCAACAGCGCGCCGCTCGAGGTCAGCGGGGGCGGCAGCGTGTTGCTCTATCAGCATCTCTTCTGGTTCCTCGCGCACCCGGAGGTGTACGTGCTCATTCTTCCGGCGATGGGGATTGTCGCCGAGATTGTGGCGAACAACACGCGCAAGCCGCTCTGGGGCTACCGCTCGATGGTGTACAGCGCGATCTTTCTCGGTTTCATGTCCTTCGTCGTCTGGGCGCACCACATGTATCTCACCGGCATGGGCACCACGATCAGCACTTTCTTCCAGACCACTACCATGATTATCTCCGTCCCCTCGATCGTCATCCTGACCGCGCTCGTGATTTCGTTGTGGGGCGGGTCGATTCGTTTCAACACGCCGATGTTGTTTGCGCTTGCGTTTCTGCCTATGTTCGCGATCGGCGGGCTCACGGGCCTGCCGCTCGGGCTTGCCGCCGCCGACATCCACCTGCACGACACCTATTACGTCATCGGGCATTTCCACTATGTCGTCGCGCCGGGCACCATCTTCGCGCTCTTCGCCGGCGTCTATTTCTGGTTCCCGAAAGTCACCGGCCGGCAGATGAACGAGCTGCTCGGCAAGATCCACTTCTGGCCTTCGCTGCTTTTTATGAACGGCATCTTCTTCCCGATGCTGATTCAGGGTCTGCACGGAGTGAACCGGCGGCTCTATGATGGCGGCGCGTTCTACGCGAACAACCAGGAGGTCCTCTTCCTCAACAAGGCGATGACGCATTCCGCCTTCGCGCTTGCTGTCGTGCAACTTCCCTTCATATTTAATTTGTTCTGGAGCATTTGGTTCGGCAAAAAAGTGGGCGACAACCCCTGGGACGCGACCACCATCGAGTGGTCCGCGCCCTCGCCGCCCGTTGGCCACGGAAACTTTGTCACGACGCCCGTCGCGCACCGCGGGCCTTACGAATACAGCGTGGCGGGCGCCGCGCGCGACTTCACCCCGCAGTTCGAGCCGGAGAGAGTCTGAGCATGGACATCCCGTACACCGTCAAGCCGCGACCCGACACGGGTCTCTACAACGGCAAGCTCGGCATGTGGCTGTTTCTGTCGTCCGAGGTGATGCTCTTCGGCGGCATGTTCTCCGCCTATGTTTTCCTGCGCACCGGCGTCGCGTGGGCTCAGCAGGCTGTGCTCAGGGCGCCGAATGCGGAGTTCGAAGAT
>VFKU01000867.1 GCA_009885415.1 Rhodothermota bacterium | reverse complement strand
GTACCCCAATAAATGCGTTCTTGCGTGCCGTCGCTCCAATACGCCGGCCCGCGGTGGTTCCAAAAGATGCTCATCGTCGGCGTGCCGACTTCGTAGCTCTTCGGATTGAAGACCCAGAGCGTCTCGCCGGTCTTCGCGTCGATAGCGGCGGCCTGGTAGAGCGCCGTGGTCATGTACAACACGCCGCCGACCATGAGCGGCGTCGCTTTGAGACCCGCGAGTCGTGGCGCGAGCCCGCCGCGCCAGCGCTTATCGTTGTCTTTCTGGAGGTCGTCGAAGACGGGGGTGGACTTGGTCCACCATTCGCCGCCGACCACCGTCTTGCTGATCCAGTCGTCCGCTGATTTCCAGCGCCACGCGATTTGGAGCTTGGAGAAGTTCTCGCCGGTGATCTGGTCGAGCGGCGAGTACTTGCGGCTGTAGAGGTCGCCGCCGTAGGTGGGCCACTCGCCGGCGGAAGTGTCAACGCCGCCGGCGAAGGCGGGGATACACGCAGCCGCGCAGAGCGCGGCGAGGGCGGCGCGGATACGCACTGGAGCTATTGTGCGAAGGTAAATTTCGCGGACCACTGATGCTCGCCCCACGTTATTTTCAGCGTCCCGCCCTGGCCTTCTTGCGTCAGCGCAAAGGCCAGCGCTTCCGTGGGCGGAGTGAGCGCGGTGTATTCGACCGGAATCTCGCCGACGTTGGCCGTCGCGTCATGCATCGTGCCCCACACGTCGGGTTTCTGGTTGAAGATGAAATTCCAACCTGTGGCGGTCTTTTTCAGCCAGATGCTATATACACCGGGATAGTTTTTCGCGACGTTCTCGGTCTTGAGCGTGAGATCGCCAAAGGTCAGCGGGAGCCCCGTCTTCAGTTTGATCGCCTGGCTGCGGGTCAATGGCAGCACTTCGCCTTCCTTTACGTTCGGGATTTCTTTGTAATCGTGCCCGGTCGTCTTGAGAATCGCCGCGAGGAGACCGATGTCTTTGTCGCCGATCTTCAACAGCGCGGTTGTCGTCGTTTGGACTCGCCGGCGTTGACGCGCGCGCTCGGCGGCCTCGGTATTTTCCTGGCCCGTGGCATCGAGCGGAGCATCTTCGCCCGAGGCCGCGGCCTGGGGCTGATCGCTGGCAGGTTTTTGTTGGGCGCTGCCGTCGAAGGCGGGCATCCAACACGCGGTGGCCAACATCATCACGTAATAAAATCGTTTTCCGCTCATGCTCTCATTCCTCTCTCGTGCGCCGTAGCCATCGTCACAGCCGCATTACTCTATCCAGAAAAACGCCCCGGAATCCATGCTGGACTCCGGGGCGGTGCGTGCTCGGATTCCGTGCGCTTCAGTCCGTGCCTTCACCCGTCGCGCGGCGCGCTGCGGGCATCGGGTTGTCGCTCGGCGCGGTGTTGCAATAGGAAATGTAGCCAATCATCATTTCCATCGTCGTGGGGCCGCCCCACTGCATCGAGATGTTTGGGTCGGGGTTGTACAGGTTGTCCGTGGAGTTGTCGTAGTGCGCGGTGAACTCAACACGCGTGCCCGCCGGGACCTTCTTCGGCTGCGCGTAGGTGTAGTCCAACTGCCAGTTGAAGTCGAAGGACGGTACCCAGAGCAACTCCTCAACTTTGCCGTCGGGGTAGTACGCGGTATAGCGCGCGTCCTTGCCGCGCAGGTGCATGTGCGGGTGCAGCGAGAGGATCGTGGAGTCTTCTTCGAAGGTCATCGCCGCGCCGACCGGCCAGGCGCCATGGTTCGGCGGAATTTCGAAGGTGAAATTGCTGATGCCCGAGCGCGCGACGGCAAAGCGCACCTTCGGGTCTTTCTCTTCGTCCCAGAATCGGAAGCTGACCATCGACTGGTCCCACACGCCAGTGCCGGGGCCGGCTTCCTTGTGGTAGTGCATTGCGAAATGGATCTTTGATCCCTTCGGCAACAGCTTGCCGTAGCCTTCGGAGAAGACGGTGCCTTCTTCGCCCGGCGCGATGGATTCGAGTTCGTAGGTGAGCGTGTCGCCCTTGTCGTCCTTCACGCTCGCGGCGCCGACGATGTGGTGCACGACATCGCTGTCGCCGCGCCACTCGATCGAGCGCAGCCAGCGGTCCTTGGGCAACTGCTCGTCGGTCAGCGGCTCGGTGACGAAGTTGGAGTAGATGTCCTCAATGTCGTCGGCGACGAAATAGGGCTTCGGCATCTTCACGATGAGGTCGGGCGTGCCCGTGAGCCAGCCGCCGGTGTCTTCAAACTTCACCGGCGTAGGCGCGTCTTGCGGGTTGCCGCGCGCGGCGCCGGTCTCGGACCACGCCGTGATCGTCTTGATCTGCGTTTCGGTGAGCACGCGCTCGTTCTCGAAGAGACCGTGGAACTTCGGCGTGGCGAACCACGGCGGCATCTTTTTGTCGGCGACGGCCTTCGCAACGGCCTTGGCCCACGGCCGCACTTCTTCGTAGGTCATCAGCGACATGGGTGCGACCATGCCCGCGACGTTATCGCCGCCCGGCCGGTGGCACTTCACGCAATTTTCCTGGAGGATGGGCAACACGTCCTTGGTGAACGTGACCTTGTCCTCCGCCTGCGCGCCGAAACACAGCGCGCCGGCCACCAGCGCTCCCGCGATTCCATACCCTCGATGCATTGAAAATTTCTCCCTACGGCGACTGCCGCTTTTCATTCCGGATCCAAATCTTCGACGCCGGTGCCCTCGGTGCCGAAGTCGTGATTCATGATGTCTTCAATCGGCTCGGCGTTGGCGTATTCCGTCCAGCCGATGTTCATCTCGTCTTTCGTCATCGATCCGAAACTGATGGGGCGCTCCGGATCTTTAATCGACACATTTTCAGGTGAATTGTCGAAGACCATCGACACTTCGAGGCGGCTGCCTTTGGGTACGAACTTCGGTTCTTTGTAGGTATAGGTGAGTTGCCATCCAAAGTTGTATCCGGGCACATCGAGCAGGGTCTCGCGCTTGCCGTCGGGATAGACCAGCACGTACTTCGCCGCGCTGCCGCGCCAGTGCATGTGCGGCATCATGTTGATGATGTAGCTGTCCTCGGCGAAGGTCTTGGCGGCGCCGACGGGCCACTCGGCGGTGTTCGGCGGGATTTCCCAGCCGCGCGAGCTGACGCCGGCGGAGCGCACGACGTGCTTCACGGGGGTCGTCTGCCACTTGATGGCGATCATCGAGCGGTCCCACACGCCGGTGCCGGGGCCGGGCTCTTTGTTGTAATGGATGCCGAAGCTGAAGCGAGAGCCCTTGCGCACGAGCTTGCCGAAACCGTCCGGCCACACGTCCGGGCCGTCGCCCTGCGCCGTGCCGATCAATTTGCCGCCGCTGATCGGATCGACCACGGCCTTGCCGTTCGCATCGAGCGGCTGCGTGCTCGCGCCGCCGTGGTGAATGATTTTGCAGCCGGGCCGGAATTCGATCCACTTGACCCACGAGTCTTTCGCGAGCATGTCCTCCGTGAGGATGAGGTCGAAGCTCGGCTGAATGTCCTCGATCTCGTCCGCCACCCAGTAGGGCTCGGGGAGGGGAATCACGATGTCCGGCTCGCCCATAAGCCAACCGTCGGGCGAGGCGAACGCGACCGGCTCCGGCGCGTCTTTCGGATCGCCGCGCTTCGCGCCGGACTGCGTCCACTTCACGATCGTGTCGATCTCGTCCTGGCTCAGCGTGCGCTCGAGCTCGAACTGCCCGTGTTGCGCCGGCGACGCGAACCACGGCGGCATCTTGCGTTCGGAGACCATCGTCCCGATCGATTTCGCCCAGGGGCGCGCTTCGTCGTAGCTCAGCAGCGACATCGGCGCGACCATGCCCGAGAGATTTGCCCCCGAAGGACGATGGCACTCCTGACAATTTTTTTGGAGGATGGGGAGCACGTCTTTGTTGAACGTGACCTCGCCGGAGGGCGCTGCCGCCTGGGCGAAGGCGCTCGCCAAAGCGAGCCCTGCAGCGATCGGTTGCCAGAGCGCAGTTCGCTTGAAGATCAAGGGGGCATTCCTCCCAATCGTACCGGACAAGGCGCAAAACATCGGCGCGAACGGGCCAAGCAACGCTGCGCCAGAAACGCCCGAATCGCTAAATCTTACAGAACTCTAACCCGCGGATGATATCACGGGTGCCGGAGCTCTTAAAGGGAAGTATTCCCAATTTATAATTATCATTCACATCTAGGTATGAATAATCATAATTAGCATTTATTGCGAATATCGCATTGGCGCCGTCGACCGAAAAGTGCAGGGGCATCGCAAACTTAATCCGCCCATCTTAATGGCGTCGAGGCCCGCGCAGCAGCGCCTCTTCGCTAAACATCGAGTCGTCCACAGCGCCCTCGTAGTCTATCTCCGTGAACCTGAACTCGGTGGTGTGCCCCGTTTTCTCGTTCCTGGCGACCACGTGCTGCGCGGTCCATATCCCGTCAATCTTCTCGATGTTACTCGTGAGAATGGTCCGAAGTGCGCTTCCCTTCGCGTCCAGGAACTCTGATTTGTGAGACATCAGCGATTCCGCGTCGAACCAATGCAACACTCGCGCGTAGCCGAGTTCTTTCGCCACCGCTGTGTTTATCGGCGTGGCTTCGATCTTAAAGCAACGATGGCCGTTTAGGAGATCCGTGCCCAGCAATTTGAAAACGAAATCTTCCGTGCTGACTTTCGTTTCCTTCTTGATGTCCTCGTAGGTGAAGTCCGTACCCACGAAGAAATCGCCTCGATCGCCAGAAGAGATCCGCCGCGCCTTGCGTGTGTTCGGAAGATACAACCACTGGTCGTCGGCTCTCGTTGAGTCGCCGTAGTCGAAGGTCAGGAAACCCGTGCCTCGGATATTCGCCGGACTCAGAAAGAAAAATACCGTGCGTTTGTCCACGCCGTAGAACTTCCGGCAACTGAGCGCCTGCCGCACTCGTTCCTTGCCGTGTTCGTCGCGCAGCGTCATAGTTGCGATGCGCCGTACGTGCTCACCCTCGTCGCGCGCATTGTATTTCGCCACGATCGTGGCCGCATCGGGCAAGGCTCCGTCATCCGTGTAGGCGTAAGCTCCGGAGAAAACGCACGCCACGATTATCACGCACACGAGCCGCAAGGTCGGGCCCCCCATTCGCTACTTCCCCTTGATCACTTTCGTTCGCTCGTCGAGTTTTAGAAAAGCCAGCACTGGATCCTTGAACTGCGCGTGCTGGAATACTTCCCAATGCAGCCGTAGGTAAGACCGGATGAACTCCAGAACGTGCCCGAGATAAATGGTCTGAAAACGGCTGTCCGTCGTTTCCCCGGGTACACCGCCAAACACCACAAGCCGGATGCGGTGTCCGGGCGCTGTAGTCGCGTGGCCGCTGCGATGCAACTCCCGGATGACCTCCCGAACGTCCTGATGCCCGCAACATCCAAACCGCGTCAATGCTGCCGCCAGCACGTCCGGATCGAGCGCGGACCGGTTGATCTCTACACGCCCTTCTTTGACCTCCCCGATGATCATGTCAATGCCGCCATCGAAGGGGCCCAACGCCGGGTCGGGCGAAAAGGAAGGCCCTGCCGGACGCCCGCCGGCATGTTCGTGTGAAATCATTTGCCGTGCTCTGGGAAAACGGACTGCCAGGATGTCCACGTCGGTGACGCTGCGGTAAGCGCCCGATTCCGTCCGTTCTACAATCGGATACTCCGCCACCGTGAAGTAGCCGTTGATCCGGAGATACGCCTGCACGACGCCGACTGCATTGTCCATCAGCGCGGTTAGCCTCGCGCGGCCGGCGTGCGGCGGCCGTCTAGTCGTCCGCTGATATTGTAAAAGCAGGCCAGGATCGCGCCGAACAGCCAGCCCAGCACAAACACCTCGATGACCCCTCGGATTACGCCGCGCAGTGTCATCTCCGCGGTCATAATCGGCGTCACGTCGAGCCCGTGCAGAATCCCGTTAAAGAACCGGATGGACGCCTCCCGAGTTATACAGGACATCACGAATGCGCACGCCGAATAGGTCAGCGCAAACGCGCTGCCCAATGCAAATCCGAACCTGCGAATGCTCAACGAATTCATGGACCCTTCCTCCTGGCGCTGTGCAAGCGCGTCGTCACCTCAATGCCGATGTCCGCTTTTTTCCTTCTCGTCCCGGTCGTCTTCGCCGTGACGCCCGTGTTCACCATGGCTGCCGTGCCCATGTCCGCCCATCATCATCAAATGACAACCGAGCATCAGTACAAAAAACACCAGCGTCGTCGCGCCTTGCGAAATACCCAACACCGGAAAGAGAAAGATCAGCAGGAACGGCAGCACGCACCCGATCAACATCCACAACGTGTG
>VFKU01000514.1 GCA_009885415.1 Rhodothermota bacterium | reverse complement strand
TCTGGCGGACGAGTCGGCGCGGGTGAACCTGAATTTTGCGCCGGTGGCGGTGTTGCGCGCGCTGGGTCTGCCGGAGAATGCGGCGCAGGCGGTGCAGGACTATCGCGCGGCGGGCGCAAAGCGGCTGGCGAGTGTGGACGCGCTGCGCGCAGAGGGGCTGGTCGACGGGCAGGCCTTCCGCGGGCTGAATCGCGATCTATTCACGGTGTACACCGCGAGCGATCCGCGTCAGCCGCACAGTTACTTGAACCTGAATTCCGCACCGGAGCCGGTGTTGGCGGCGGTGTTCGGCATTAGCGCCGACGAGGCCACGGCGCTCGCCGCGAAGCGGCCTTTTGCGAACTGGGCCGACGTGTTGCAGAAAGTCGGACGCGAGCCGTCCACGTTCAACGTGGCCGCGCCGCAATACGCCTCGCGCGACATGCCGGCGGAGTTGGCGCTGGCCTCGCGTTGTTACCGCGTGCAGAGTATTGTGGAGATGGACATGCCGGGGGGCCACGGCCGGCCGGTGTACGCGGGCGTTGAAGCGGTCGTCGCGTTTCTTGAAGACGGGACTTACGCGATTCGGTATTGGAAAGAGTTGCACAGCGGAGCGGCGAAGGATCTGTCCGGCGATGCACGGGCGGAGGCCGCAGCGCCCGGGAAGCAAGGCGAGAAGCCAGGAAACTAGAGGTCGCCCGGTCCGCAGGGGCCGCGGGCGATGGAGGAATCGTCAGGATGCCGACCAACGCGCCGAGAAAACCCAACACCAAGCTGAAGGTGGCCGCGAAAAAGGCCAGCGCGAAAAAGGCCGCGAGCGCGGCACGCCCTGCGCCGCGTCCGGTCGCACGCCACGAAGCGGCGTTGCCCGAGGTGCAATCGTTGACGAAGGAACTCGAGCTCGAGCGGCCCGCAGCGCCCAAGGCGGCGTCGCGCGGGGTGCCGAGCGCGAGCGTCGCGTCGGAGGCGGTGAGTGCGCCTTCGCGGGGCCTCATCCGCGACCGCGACATCACGACGTTTCTGCGGCAGTTGATCATGATGTTCGAATCGGGGACGCCGATCCTGAAGGCGCTCAAGTCGCTCTCGCGCCGCAGCGAAAACAAGAACCTGCGCACGCTCGTCGGCGGCATCGCGGAGTACGTCGAATCCGGGAACCCTCTGTGGCAGGCCTTCGCGCGCGAGGGCCGCTACTTCTCGCCGGTGGACGTAAACCTCATCAAGGCGGCGGAGGCGAGCGGCTCGCTGCCGGTGGTGCTCAAGCGTATCGCCGAGTACCGCGAGGCGACCAACCGGCTGAACCGAAAAGTGCAGGTGGCCTTGATTTATCCCGCCATTCTCGTGACGGTGGCGACCGCGTTGGTGGTGGTCCTCTCGGTCTTTGTCATTCCTTCGTTCCGGGAAATTTTTGTGACGATGAACGCGAAGATCGGCTGGTATTCGGAGCTGATCATGGACACGGCCGATTTTGTGGCGATGTGGTGGTGGCTGGTGGTCGGCGCGGTGATCGGACTGATCGCGGCCTACAAACTTTGGTGGGTCCGCGATCCGCTGCGGCAACTCGCGGCGGACCGGGCCAAACTACGCGTGCCGGTCTTCGGTAAACTCGGGCGGCTTCGCGTGACAGCGGACTTCATGCGTACTTTCGCGATGTTGCTGCGCAGCGGCGTCTCGATGATGGCGACGCTGGACTTGTGCAAGAACTCAGTGTCCAACCGCGCGTACATCGGCGTGGTGCAGGACATGCGCGATTCGGTCGAGGCGGGCGAAGGACTCGAAGGCCCGCTACGCAAGGCGGAAAAGGACGGCTATCTTGCGGGCGTCGTGGTCGACATGTTGCTGACGGGCGAAGAGTCCGGCGGGCTCGAGCGCGTGGCCGACCAGATCGCGTCGACCTACGAGGAAGACATCGAGATTAGCGTCGCCGGCCTCACGGAGGCGATCACGCCGCTTTTCGTGGTGGTCATGGGCTTCGTTGTGGGCGCGATTGTGCTGGGCATGTTCCTGCCGCTCTTCTCGATGATTCAAACGATATCGGCCGGCTCGCTCTAAAATCCGGTTGAGATTTTCGGCGCCGCGGGTGGAGTACACCTGCGGCGTCTTCTTTTTTCGGCGTGTAAGACCACCCTCGCGAGTCAAAGTGGAAGCGCCGTTTCGCCGTTTCCAT
>VFKU01000785.1 GCA_009885415.1 Rhodothermota bacterium | reverse complement strand
GTGGAGGCCGATGCCGAGCATGTTCACGCCGAACCATGACCAAGCGGTGACGATGTTGCCGCCGATCGCGAGGCACATCAGCCCGCGCTCGCGCACGAGGCCGCCCCAGCGCGCGTGGAGGATGAGCGCATTCCAAATCACGATCAACAACGCGCCGTTTTCCTTCGGGTCCCAGCCCCAAAACCGGCCCCACGATTGGTCCGCCCAGATGCCGCCGAGCACCGTGCCGACGAAGGCGAAGAGCAGGCCGAAGCAGGTCACGCCGTAGACCATGCGCGTGAGCGAGCGATAGAAATCGCGGTCTTCGCGTTTGAGGCCGAAGAGCCGTCCGAAGATGTACACGTGCGCGATGCCCGCCGCGAGCATCCCCGCGGCGTAGCCGACGTTGATGATCGTGACGTGCGTGGCGAGCCAGAAGTTCGTGTCCAGCACCGCGACCAGCATCGGCATGGTGTCTTCGGCGTTGGTGATCTCGTAGCGGTTGGCGATGAACATGCCGAGCGCGCCGAGGAAGGACGCGACCGATACGGCGATGCGGCGGCGGTTCACCGCCTCGATGAAGAGCGCGACGAAGACCGAGACGGCGGTGATAAAAAGGATCGTCTCGTAGAGCGTCGAAATCGGCGGGCGGCCGCGAATAATGCAGCGGTAGACGATGCCGGCCACGAGCAGCGCCCAAGGCACGGCGACCGCCGTACTTGTGGCCCAGCCCAACACGCGCGAGCGGAGATTGAGCCAGGACAGCGCGGCGATGATGAAGCTCAGCACGAAGAAGACCTGTGCGTAGGAGAAAAATTTCGCCTTGTAAAACGAGACCTCAAGCGGAATCTTGTTGTATTCGCCGCGTTCCTTCGCGCGCGCCACGGTGAGTTGCTTGAATTCGTCCACGGCCTGTTTGAACTGCAAGGCCGTGGCCGTCGCCGCGGGGAGTTTTTCGAGCGCGGCGAGCAGCGCGAGTTCGGCGGGGTCGGCCTGGTCTGCCTGGAAGGACTCGCGCGCGAGCGTGCCGACCGAGAGCCATTCCTTTTGCGCCTTGTCCGACGGGGGAATCAGGCTCAGTGCCGTGGCGTTGAGCGCGGCGGACGCGGGCACCATAAATTCGCTAAACGCAGTCGATTCGCCCGCGACATTCTCTCCGCCGCCGCCCTCCTTGCCCAATTGCTCCAGCGCGGCGAAGGCGAGGCGCAATTCGCGGCCGTGCGCGAGCGCCCGGCTAAGCGTGAGGCCGGTGGCCGCGTCGCCCGGGAAAATTTTCTGCGCGAGGCGGCTCTTGGACGCATCGAAGGGCGCGTGGGCGAAATCGAAATAGTGGCCGACGGATTCGAACTCGTTGACGTTCTGCGCGAGAGCGACGAGCATGCCCTCCTGCGGTGATCGTTTGGCCGGCTCGATGCGTGAGGCCGCTTCGGCGCGCTTGAACAATTCCTGCCGCGCAGGCACGAGGTCGTTGTAGCTGAAGCGATTGCGCTGCCCTTTGCCGGGATCCTTTGCGCCGAGACCGGTGACGTAGTCTGCGTTGTCCACGATGAAATGGCGATAGCCGCTCGCGGCTTCCGGGAAGAACAAACAATCGAGCAGCCACTCCATCGGGGTGAGTTTCACTTTCTCGCCGGACTCGAGCGTCTGGGAGAAGGTCCGCTTGCCGTTCAGCCGGAGCAACAGAAAACTCGCGTAGGTATCGAGCGGTTTGACGCGCCCGCCGTCCTGAATCGGCAGCGTGCGGAGCGCGTCGAGCGTGGCGGCGTCCCACTTGCCCGCGCTCTGCGGCCCAGCGGCCGTCGCAGCCGTCGAGACGAGTAGGGCCGCGGCCGCGATCGCCACTAAAAATCGGAAGTGAACTCTCATGCGATGCGCCTCCGGCCCTCGGCCTTCATATAGCCGAGGAGCTTTTGCACGAAATAAATCAGCAGTCCCACGCCGACGATGATGCAGGCTACAAGCGGACCCTGGTCGGCGGGGTTTCTTACTACTTCAAAGACGGTGTACATGGTGTCGCCCGGACGCGCGTTCGGCGGGCCATACGAGGCCTGGAAGAAGGTCAGCCCGTGGTGGCGTAGTGGGTGGTTCATATAGATGTGAATCTTCTCTTCCTGCCCCTTTTCTTTCTTCGTGATGTGGCTCTCGTAGGCGCTGGCCATGCTGGTGCCGGGGTGGAACTCGGCCTTGAACTCGTCGAGATACACCGTGAAAGGCACCTGGAACCGTTTTCGGTCGAGGCCGATCGTGTAATACACGTCACCGCTCTTCACCGTGAGCGGCTCGCGATCAAGACCCCAAAGGACGCCTTCCGTGGTCTCGCCGGAGGCCTTGTCCTTGATGCTGATGTAGACGCCGGGAATGTTGACCTCCGCTTCCTTTTCCGCCGGCAACGTGTGCAGACGGAATCCGTCCACCACCGGGGCCGTTGCGCCCGGAATCTGCACACCTTCGCGGATGGGCACGCCGTTGAGTGTGTATCCGGAGACTTTGACGTCGAAAGGAAGCTCCTTCGACACAAATTCGCGCGTTTGGCCAGGGCCAAGATCCGTGAACTGCGCATCAGGGATGAGGTGAAGTTCGGCACCGGCGGCGGGCTTGCCGATTTCGATGTTCCACTCGTTGTAACTCGAGAATTCATCGCTCTGCTGCGCGGGGTAGAGACGCATATGTCCGCGATCGGAGTAATGGAAGGTGATCCCAGAGCTGACGAGCATGACGAGTACGCCGAAGTGCGCGATGATGAGTCCGGCGCGGTTCCACGATCGGTGGATACGCAACATGCCACAGACGAGCGCGACGGCACAGACGGCCAAGAGCGAATAGCCGCCGGCCAGAGGAATGGCCACCGGCCCGATCTTGTGGATGACATAGAACGATTCGAAGTAATTCTTCTGGGCGGAATAAAGACCGTTGTCGACCTGGTGCAAGGTGCCGAAAAGAATGAGGAAGAACATGAGGATGAACAGCACGGTCGCGAGACCGTAGGACGAGAGCAGTCGGTATAACTGTTTGAACGGGTTCATTCGGGTCCCTTGTTCGCTCGGCTATTTGTTCTTGCGCAGGCTTGCACAGAAGGCCGCGAACTTCTGCATGTGTTGGTCGGCCAAGGCGTCAGGCGCAACCAGCTTGACAAAGACGCTCTCCCCCTCGACCTCGGCCAGCGCGCCGAAGAGCGTGTGGCCCGGGCGCGACTCGCCGCCCATGCCGGCATAGGTCCCCTTGGCGATCAGCATAGGGACCTCTTCCTCAAACATGAACACCGGCGGCTGCAAGTCCACCTCCGCCTCCGTCAGCGGCGGCTGCCCCATCTGCCCGAGCCAGCGGTTAAAATTTTCAAGACGTCCACCCGCTTGGCCCGGCAGCGCGGCGACGTAGCACTCGCCTTCGTTATTCTCGCCGAAACTAAAGGTGACCATTCGCATCGCCGAAGCCGCGGGCGACGGAGTCCAGCCTTCGGGCGCTTTCCACGTGAACGCGGCGGGAGCGGCCTCGGGCGCGGGGGCAGCGGGGGCCACAAGCGGCGCAATCGCTCCCGGATCAACCGCGACAGATGGCGTTGTTTCGGAGGCTGCGGGGGCCTGCGCGGTCTTCATACGCAGCGATTGCGCGAAGCTCGCGAAATTGTTCTTCTCGGCCTCGACCATCGCGTCGGGCCCGACCATCTTGATGAAGATCGCAGCCATCGGCGCCTCGATCAGCGCGCCGATGAGACGGTACCCAGCTTTGGGCTCCTGCGCGCCCATCGCCAGATACGTGCCGGTGAATTCCGCGATGATCGCCTCGCGCCCGAGGATCGACGCGTGGGGAAGTTTCGAAAATTCGTCCTCGGTGTAGGGCGTCTGGCCAAGCTGGCCGCGCCAGCGGTTCGCATTCACCAGCATCCCGCCGCCCTGTCCTTGCAGCACGCTCACGTAGCACTCGATCTCGGCATTGGGGCCGATGGTGAAATTCGGATCGCGGAACTGGCTCGGCGCGGCGGACGTCCACCCCGCGGGTACCTCGTAATCAAAAAGCGAGGAACCCCCGCCGACGGATGCCGGGGCTGCGACGCTTGCGCCCGGCGCGGACATTCCGGGCGCCTGCGTCTCGGGCGCGGCCAGCGCGAAGCGGTCTGCACTAGAGACGTTCACCTGCGGGACAGGCCGCGTCTCGGAGCGGGTCGCGGTCTCGGTGATTTCCATGCG
>VFKU01000671.1 GCA_009885415.1 Rhodothermota bacterium | reverse complement strand
TCCAGACATGACCCTAACTATCACCATCGAGCGCGACGGTGACGGCCAAATTCTGGTGGCCTATCTCAAAGTCGCCGACGCGCTCATTGCGCGCACAGTCGAGATCGAGCACGGCAAGGTCGTTGTTGACGAAGCACCGAACGGTTCCTTGATCGGGACCGAATTTATTGGCCCCCACCGCATCCGCCGGCAGTTGAAACAAGTCGCGGAGCGTTACCACAAGCCCGAACTCGAACAGGCGGTGGACGAATTATTTGCTATCTATTAGCCGTTCGTCCCAATCATCGGACCCGCCGGCGATTGCGGCCAATTTGCTAGATGCTTCAGAAGAAGTCGATTGACGCGCCTCACGATCCAAAAGATCCCAACAAGACCAAGAAGCGAAATCAACGCAATCACCGGCTCAACAAAGTCCAATGGCGGAAGGTCGTCGGATGAATCGGTCGCACTACTTAGGAAGGGGCGAATGAAAGCGTCTATTTTGGGGACTACCGAAAGTAAATCTAGGAACAGAAAGGCACCCACCAGAGCCACCAGCACATTCACGCGTCGATTGACGCGAGCTACTATCCAGAATGTCGCA
The DNA here is from genome assembly GCA_009885415.1 of Rhodothermota bacterium. Lineage (GTDB taxonomy): Bacteria > Hydrogenedentota > Hydrogenedentia > Hydrogenedentales > VFKU01. The sequence goes on along the minus strand of VFKU01000671.1, from coordinate 442 downwards.
ACAAAACCAAACATCGCGAGCGCTGGCACAAGAAGCCGACGCCTAAATTCTTCGGATATATCGATCGCGCCAGTTAGAGAGAGGCCAATAGCGCCCATCATGAGGAACAGTGAAAACAGATGAAAAAACAGAAAGAGATCCAGCAAAACCACTAGGATCTTTACCCGCCAACCAACGGCGTAATGTTCAGCGCGATTCAAGCAAAGGCTCCTACAATGTCTTGAGATACTCCATCACCGCGATCTTTTCTTCATCCGTCAACTCGTCGTCGGGGAAGGGGTGGCCGGCGTTGCTATTGCCGGGATTTTTTGTGTTGTAGTACATGCGTCGTTCGCGGGGGCTTAGGCCCTCGGGGACTTTGTCGAAGGTCTCGACGACGAGGCCGGCGTTTTTCTGGTCGTAGCCGTGTTCGTCGCGCTTCCAGATTGCCGGGCGCTCGTCG
>VFKU01000071.1 GCA_009885415.1 Rhodothermota bacterium | reverse complement strand
TGCGTTCGAGGACGATGACGCGGGGGTCCTGGCGAAGTTTCCAATCGAGCTGGCCGTAACCGACGTCGACGGCGTAGACCTTCGCGGCGCCGCGCTGGAGGAGGCAGTCGGTGAATCCGCCGGTGCTTGCGCCGACATCAATGGCGATCTTGTCTTGCACCTGGACGGCGAAGGCATCGAGCGCGGCCTCGAGTTTCAGTCCCCCGCGGCTCACATAGCGCTGGGAATCCTCGATGATGATTTCGAGATCGGAAGCGACCGATTGGCCGGGGCGATCGAGGGGTTTTCCGTCGGCGGTTTTCACCATGCCGGTGTGGATGAGTCCCTGGGCTTTGGTGAGCGAGACGCCGGCGCGCGCTTGGACGAGTTCATCGAGGCGGATTTTTTTCGCGGGCGCGTCGCTCACGAGGCGGACTGAATGAGGGCGATGGCCTGGACGCTGATGGCTTCCCCACGGCCTTCGGGGCCGACGCCTTCGTTGGTCTTGGCTTTGACGGAGACGCGATTGAGCGGGAGATCCATGCAGTCCGCCAGTTTGGCGCGCATTTGATCGAGGACGGGGTTCAGTTTTGGCGCTTCGGCGACGATGGTCGCGTCGATGTTCACTATCGCGTAGTTATTTGTACGGAGCATCGCGACGACCCGCTGCAATAGACCCAGGCTGTCCGCGTCCTTCCAGGCGTGGTGCGTATCGGGAAAATGTTGGCCGATGTTGCCGAGTGCGGCCGCGCCGAGGAGCGCGTCGATGATGGCGTGGGCGAGGGCGTCGGCGTCCGAATGACCGGCGAGACCTTTATCGAAGGGGATGCGGACGCCGCCGAGGATGAGTGGGCGGCCGGCTTCGAGCCGGTGCAAATCGTAGCCCGTACCGACGCGGATCATGCGGAGCCCTCCTTGATGAGGAATTCAGCGTAGCGCAGATCCTCGGGCGTGGTCACTTTGAAATTTTTCGGGGAACCGGCGACGATCCGCACCTTCGCGCCGTGGCGGAGAACGAGCGTGGCGTCGTCGGTGTAGGCGCGGCCCTCTTTCGCGGCGAGGCGGTGCGCTTCGCGCAAGAGGTCCATCTGGAAAACTTGTGGGGTCTGACAGGCCCAGAGGCGGCTGCGATCGGGAGTGTCTTCGAGGAAGTGGTCCTGGGTGGCTTGCAGGATAGTGTCGGCGCAGGGCGTGGCGACGGTGGCCGCGCCGTGGCATTCGGCTTCGCGGATCGCTTCGCGGATCGTCTCGGGATCGACGAAGGGGCGCGCGGCGTCGTGGATGACGACGACGCCGTGATCGGAGGCGATCGCGTCGAGCCCGCGTGCGACCGACTGCTGGCGCTCGGCGCCGCCCGGACAGACTTGCACGTGTGCGCCGGGAAAGGCTCGGTCGATGGCGGCGCGAAAGGTGGACTCGTGGTGCAACGGCACCATGACGATGGCGTTATGGACGAGGCCGAGCGGCGCGAAGCGGCGCAGGGTGTGGATGAGCAGGGGTTCGCCGGCGAGCAGGACGAGGGCCTTGGGTTCAGAGCGGAGCAGGCGTTTGCCGAGGCCTGCCGCGGGGACAAGAAGATGGGCGTTCACGGCGACTACTCTAGAGGACGGCGCGGGGGAGAGCCAAGCGGGGCCTACAGGGCCTTTCGCTCGGGCTGACCGGGCGCCAGCTTGGTGAAAATCATGCGCCCGGCGGCGGTTTGGAGGACGCTGGTGACGATGACGGGCATGCGCTTTCCGAGGTGCGCGCGGCCGCCGTCGACGACGATCATGGTCCCGTCGTCGAGGTAGCCGACGCCCTGGTCGGCCTCTTTGCCTTCTTTGATGATTTTGACGACGAGACTTTCGTCGGGCATGGCGGCGGCTTTGACGGCGTTGGCGAGGTCGTTGATGTTGAGGACGGCGACGCCTTCGATCTGGGCGACTTTGTTGAGGTTGTAGTCGGTGGTGATGATTTTGGCTTTGAACTGGCGTGCGAGCACGACGAGTTTTTCGTCGACGTCGTGGGCGTTTTCGGGATCGTCGTCGACGATGTCGATCATGCCTTTGGCGCCGTTTTCCTGGAGGGCCTTGAGGATGTCCAGCCCGCGGCGTCCTTTGGTGCGGCGGAGGACATCGGAGGAGTCTGCGATATTCTGGAGTTCCTTGAGAACGAAACGCGGCACAATAAGGTGGCCTTCGAGGAAGCCGGCGTCGATGATGTCCTTGAGGCGGCCGTCGATGAGCACGCTGGTGTCGATGAGCTTGGCATTGCCGAATTCGAGGCGTTGTTTACGGACGACGGAGACAAGCGACTCCCAACTGGAGGCCATGGTGAGGCCGAGGGAAATGCCGACGAACCCGAAGACGAGGACGAGGGTGCAGGTGAGGTAGATGTAGCGGGTGGCGTCCTCTTCAGTTTCACTTGGCCAGAAGACCAGGATGTATCGAGACAGAAAATAGCCCACCATCATGGAGAAGACAATGGAGATGAGGACCGGGAAGAGGCGTTGATAGAGTTGTTGGGTGACAAAACGAAGGCCGAAGAGCACGCCGAAGGCGATGAGGCTGCCCGCGCCGCCGCCGACGATGTACCACATGGTTTGGTTGGCACCGGTGATGGGGGCGGCGCTAGTGGGGATGTAGGTCCCGAGGACAAAGTTTGTCCAAATAAGTCCCATGACCAGACAGGCCAGGACGAACATCGCTTTGACGATTTTTAGCGCCACACGGTAGCCCTCAGCGGACGCGAGTATACCACGTCCGCATGGATCGGATTCTGTTTATTTCTCATCGACGTAATTCTGCAAAAGACCTAGAGTTGTTTGACGCATTCGGTGACGAGCGCACTGAGTTTCGGCTCGGCCGCGTTGGCGACGGCGATGATCTTGTCGATGTTGACTGGCTCCAGGGCGTCGGGGAGGCAGCGATCGGTGATGACCGAGAAACCAAGGACCTCCAGTCCGCTATGTACGGCCACGATGACCTCGGGCACCGTGCTCATGCCGACGACATCCGCGCCGAGTGTACGCATCATGCGGTATTCGGCGCGGGTCTCGAGGCAGGGCCCGGCGCAGGCGAGGTAGACCCCTTTTTGGAGTTTGATGCCTTTGGAGAGGGCGATGGTTTGAGCGATCTCGATGAGGCGGCG